>CAYYGQ010000052.1:0-10833 GCA_964471485.1 uncultured Sandaracinobacter sp.
TAGGTGCGCGCGCAGCAGCGCCGGGTCGATGATCGCCAGCCACTGGCTGCCGTCGTCGTCGCCGGCGGCGGTGGCGATGTGCAGTTCCTCGGCCGGGCGGGCGGCGAGGTCGATCGCCAGCAGGCGCGCCTCGTCGGCGCCGCCGGCGACATGGTGAAGGGCGATGTCGTCGCCGGGAAGAACGCCGATGCAGCGCCCATCCGCGGCGCCGTCGTCGGCGAGCGTCTGCAATCCGTCCGATGTTGCCAGCAGCAGTTTCATGCCTGCTCTCCGTTGCCGGGGCGGTCGCCGCCGCCGATCCAGCGCACCGAGGCGATGCGCGCCGGGCGTCTTGCGGTGTCCAGCAGCAGTTGCCGGCGGACGCTGGCGTCGCCGCTTCGGGCCACCAGGTCGACGGTCAGCCAGCGGCTGCTGGCGCCGGCGGCCTGCGCCATCGCCGTCTGCGGCACGCCGCCGCCCGACGCCTGCCGCCAGAATTCCCCGGCCGAATTCCAGCCGTCGCCGGGCCGGGCGGCAAGGGCGCGGCGCGCCTCGTCGAGGTCGAGACCGGCGCTGGCCAGCAACGGCGCCTGCGCCGCCGTCAGTTCGTTCAGGTTGATGGCCATGGCTTCGCGGTTCGGCAGCGCGCAGAGCAGCGGCCCGGCCAGCGCCCAGTGCGCTGCCGTCACCCCGTCCACCGTCAGCCATTCGCTGGCATCGGCCCAGAGCACCGCCGTCTGCCGCAGGCGGCTGGCGGTCGCCTCCGCCAGCGGGCCGGCCTCGAAGGGCGGGATGCCGGCCGCCGTCAGCAGCCGGGCGAAATCGCCCGGAGTCGCTTGCGCGTTGCCGTTCACGGCCGGGCTGGCGGCCGCACGCAGGCTGTTGAGGTTGAAGCAGTTGCCGGCGTTGCGGAACCGCAGTTCGGCGGTGCCGGCGCCGGTGTCGATGCGGATCGCCCGCTGGCGGCCGTTGCGGCGGTTTTCCGCCTGCCACTGGCTGGCGAGTTGCAGCGCCGCGTTCGCGCCCGAGGTGGCGGCGTTGGCGGCAAGGGCGCGGGAATCGGCGTCGCTGACCCGGTCGGTGGCGGCGCGCAGGCGGGCGAGGCCGAGGCTGGCGAACGACGCCAGCAGCAGCACCATCGCCAGCACCGCCAGCAGGGCGGCGCCCCGTTCCCGGCGCGGCGCCACGGCCTTCATGCCGCCACCTCGAAGGCCAGCCGGGTGGCGGTGCCGTCCGTCATCCACAGCGTGATTTCGACGGCGCGCGGCAATTGCTCGGGGCGGCCCGGCGCCCAGACCGTCTGCCAGCCGGAATCGCCGGCAACGCGGAAGCTGGCGCCGCGCACGTCGTTCAGCATCACGGTCGCCAGCCCCGGCGGGGCGCCGTCGATCGCCGGAAAAATCTGCCGCAGCAGGCGGCCGTCGGCAAAGCCCCAGGCGATCTTCTCGGCGTTCGGCAGGGCGCCCGGAAGCCCGCCGCGCACCATGGCGAAGCCATAGGGGGTGAGGGTGAAGGCGCGAAGCAGCTTGCCGTCGCCGGTGCGGCTGGGGCGGGGCAGCGCCTGGCCGAGGTCGGCCGCCAGCACGGCGCGCGCCGTTTCGATCGAGGCGATGCGGCCGAGGGCGCCGTCGGCGGCGGCGAAGCCGCGGGTGGAGCCGACGGTCAGCGCCGTGGCGATCGCCGAGAGGATGGCGAACAGCAGCAGCGCCACCAGCATTTCCACCAGCGTGAAGCCGGCCTCTGTCCGCGCTTTCTTCATGCCGGCCGCCCGGCAACAGCGCCGTCCTGCCGGCCGTCCCCCCGGCCGTCCAGCAGATTCTTCGGCCTGAGCACGGTGCGGCGGGCCAGCACCCGGCCGCCCGGCTCTTCGCGCACGGCGACGGTGATGGAAACGAGATCGGGCGTGAGCGCCGGGTCGGGCGGCGGCGCCGGCACCATCGTCCAGTACAGGCGGCGGCCGAGATTCGCGCTGCTCCCCTCGGCGGCGGCGGGCGCCAGCGGCTGCACCAGGGCGTCGACGATGCGGTTGTCGGCCTCGATGCGGGCGGCGGCGGCAAGGCCGACGGCGGCGGCGCCCCGCAACTGGAAGGTCTGGAAGCGGGCCAGAGTCAGCCCGACCAGGCTGAGGATGGCCATCGCCACCAGCATCTCGACGAGAGCAAAGCCGGAGTCGCCGGCGCCCGCTTCAGCGGCCGTCACCGCGAATGTCCGCGTTTTCGCCCGTGCCCCCCGGCTCGCCGTCGGCGCCGAGCGACAGCAGCAGATAGGGCGCGCCGTTTTCGCCCGGAACCAGATAGCGATAGGGGTGGCCCCAGGGATCGTCGGGCAGCGATTTGATGCCGGGGGCGCCGGTGCCGTCCGGCCTGGTCAGGATGACGAGGCCTTCCTCGGCGGTTGGATAGCGGCCGTTGCCGATCCGCCACAGTTCGAGCGCCTGTTCGAGGATGGCGAGATCGGCCTTGGCCTTCTGCGCCTGCGCCCGGCTCTGCATCGGCAGCACGTTGATGACGACGACCGTGGTCAGCAGGCCGAGGATGGCCAGCACCACCAGCAGCTCGACGAGGGTGAAGCCGGCCTCGCGGCCCCGGTTGCGGTGATTGGATGGCATCAGAAACCTCCGATTCCGGCGCCGGCCAGCGTGTTCAGTTGCAGAATCGGCAGCAGCACGGCGAGAATGATGAGGCCGACGAGGCCGCCGAGGACGACGATGATCACCGGCTCGGCCAGCGCCAGCAACAGGCGGCTCTGGTCGGACAACTGGCGGTCGAGGCTGGTGGCGGCCGATTCCAGCAGCGGCGCCAGGCGCCCCGAGCTTTCGCCCGACTGCGCCAGCGCCAGCAGCAGCGGCGGCGCCGACGGCAGCAGCGGCAGCGTCGCCGCCAGCGACGAGCCGGCGCGGATGCGCGCCGTCATCGCCAGCGACGCCTGTCGCCAGCCGTGGTTGTGCAGCGTCGGCGTGGTGATCTGCATGGCCTCGGGCAGCGGCAGCCCGGCCGTCAGCATGGTGGAGAGAAGGCGCGCCCAGCGCACCGCGTCCAACGCCGCCAGCGCGCGGCCGATGCCCGGCAGGCGCAGCAGCGCCCGGTCGAAGCCGAGGCGGCGTTCGGGGTGGCGCAGCAGCAGAACGAGGCCGAGGGCCACCGCCGCCGGAACCAGCAGCAGCAGCCACCACCAGCGCCCGACGAACGCCGAGACGCCGAGCACCAGGCGGGTGAGGAAGGGCAGCGCCTGCCCCGACTGCACCAGTTGGGCGGCGATCCCCGGCACCACCAGCAGCAGCATGGCGAGGATGACGGCGAAGGCCACCACCAGCAGCAGCAGCGGATAGGCAAGGGTGGCGACGAGGCGCGAGCGCAGCGCCGTTTCCGCCTCCAGCGTGTCGGCGAGGCGGGCCAGCAGCAGCGGCAGCCGGCCCGATGCCTCGCCGGCGGCGATGGTCGAGCGCACTTCGGATGGAAAGGCGGATTCGGGAAGGGCGGCGTGCAGCGGGCTTCCCGCCTGCAACGCCCGGTGCATGCGGGCGAGCACCGCGGTTGCCGCCGCCGCGCCGCCCTGGCGGGCAAGGGTGGCCACGGCGTCGCTGATCGGCATGACGGCGGCAAGCGTCGCCAGTTGGCGGATGAGGGTGGCGCGCGCCTGCCGGCGAAGCGTTGGCCCGCGCGCGGCGGTCAGGCGGATCGGCCGCTTCCAGAACGGCAGATCGGCGGCGGCAAGTTCGGGGCGGACGTTCATGCCACGCCCTCCCGCGCCGCATCATCTCGGGTCACGTCCGCCGGGAACAGCGGCAGCACCTCGGTCGGCGTGGTGCGCCGCCCCACCACCGCCGCCCGCGCCGATTCGCCGAGCGAACGCAGCAGGCCGGCCTGTTCGATGGCCGCCTCGCCGGCGCCATCGTTCACCAGCGCGCGCAACCGTCCATCGGCGCTGATCAGCTCGAACAGGCCGCGGCGGCCGACATAGCCGGTCATGTGGCAATGCTCGCAGCCGTTGGCCTTGGCGACGGCAAGGCCGGCCGGAAGGCCGATGCGGCCGGCGAGGGCCGCCGCCAGCGGCTCTTCGGCAACGCAGTGCGGGCAGACCAGGCGCACCAGCCGCTGGGCAACGACGGCGCGGAGCGTCGCCGCGATCAGGAAGGTTTCGACTCCGAAATCGCGCAGCCGCGTGATGGCGCCGGCCGCCGAATTGGCGTGGACGGTGGACAAGACCAGATGGCCGGTCAGCGCAGCCTGCACGGCGATTTCCGCCGTCTCGCGGTCGCGGATTTCGCCCACCAGCACCACGTCCGGGTCCTGGCGGAGGATGGCGCGCAGGCCTTGCGCGAAGGTGAGGCCGACGCGGCTGTCCACCTGGGTCTGGCCGACGCCGGCGACGGCATATTCGACCGGATCCTCGATGGTGAGGATGTTGCGCCGGCCATCGTTCAGCAGGCGAAGGGCGGCGTAGAGCGTCGTCGTCTTGCCGGCCCCCGTCGGCCCGGTGACGAGGAGGATGCCGTTCGGCGCCGACAGCGCCTCTTTGAGCGAGGCGTGCGTCGCCGGGTCGAGGCCGAGATCGTCGAGGTCGAGGGCGACCGCCGACTGGTCGAGAATGCGCAGCACCACCCGCTCGCCGCCGCTGGCCGGCAGCGTCGAGACGCGGATGTCGAGCGCCCGGCCGCCGATCGCCAGCGAGATGCGCCCGTCCTGCGGCAGGCGTTTCTCGGCGATGTCGAGGCGCGCCATCACCTTCACCCGGCTGACCAGCATCGGCGCCACCTGGGCCGGCAGGCGCAGCACTTCCTCCATCACGCCGTCGCGCCGAAGGCGGACCGCCATGCCCGGCGCGCCGCCGTCGCGGCTGTCGGCGGCCGGCTCCAGATGGATGTCGGAGGCGCCGCGTTCGACCGCCTGGGCCACCAGCGCGTTGATGAGGCGGATGACCGGGGCGGCGTCATGGTCGTCGAGCAGGTCGGGGTTTTCCGGGAGGAGGGCGGAAAGATTGGCCGCCGCCGCCGCGTCGGCCGCCGCCGAAAGGCCGTCTGTGGCGTAGGTTTCCGACAGCAGGCGTTCGAAGGCGGCGGCGGTCGCCGGCTCGACGGTCAGCGCGCCGCCGTGGAGGCGCCGCGCCTCCAGGATGGCGGCGGCGGCGGCGCCTTCCTTCAGCACCAGCCGGTCGCCGCCCGGCACCACGAGCACGCCGGTCCGCCTGGCGAAGGCGTAAGGCAGCTCGGGGGGCAGGCGGGGTGTGGCCGGGTCGTTGCTCATGGCGCGCTCGTGGGGCGCCGTTCCCGGGGGCCGCCGTTCCCGGGGGCCGCCGTTCCCGGCGGCGCCGCCTGAAGATATTCGAGCGCCAGCGCGTCGAGGCTGGAGGCGCCATAGCGCTGCTGCTGCATCTGCCGGGCATGGTCCCAGCGCCGTGCCGTGGCCAGGTCGGCGTCGTCGGCGGTCTTGATGATGGTGGGGCGGATGAAGATCATCAGATTGGTCTTGGCGCGGGATTTCGTCGTCGAGCGGAACAGGTTGCCGAGGCCCGGAATGTCGCCGAGGAGGGGCACTTTCTGCAACGATCGGCGCTCGCTGTCTTCGAGGAGGCCGCCGAGCGCCAGGATCTGGCCGTCGCCCACCGTGATCGCCGTTTCCAGCTCGCGCTTGTTCAGCACGAAGTCGCGCTGCTCGATGGTGGATTCGATCGACGACACCACCTGCTTCAGCGTCAGCGTCACGGTGCCGCCGGCGTTGATCTGCGGCTTTACCGACAGTTGCACGCCGACATCCTGCCGCTGCACGGTGCGGAAGCTGTTGTCGAGGTTATTGCCCAGCGCCTCCCCCGTCGTCACCGGAATTTCCTGCCCGACCAGAATCCGCGCCGGCTGGTTGTCGAGCGTCAGCAGCGACGGGGTGGAGAGGATATTGGAATTGCCGTCGTTGTGGACGGCGTTCAGCACCGCGCCGAAGATGAGATCGGAGCCGACCTGGCCGATGCCGCCGGTGATGCCGTTGGCGCCGAGCAGGGAATCGACCGCCTGCCGCTGGAGGGCGCTGGCGGCCTCGCCGCCGATGGCGCCGCGCTCGGCGGCGACGGCGCCGGTCAGCGCCATCAGATTGGGGGCGGCGTTGGAGAAGTTGCTGGAGACCAGCGGGATGGCGCCGCCCCGCCCCGACAGCAGGAACTGCACGCCGAGCTGGCGGGCGGCGCTGTCGGAAATCTCGACGATGATCGCTTCCACCTGCACCTGGGCGCGGCGGGTATCGAGCTGGCGGATGATTTCGCCGAGCTGGCGCTGCACTTCGGGCGAGGCGGCGATGACGAGGGCGTTCGCTCCTTCGTAGCGGGCGATGATGGCGCGGCGGCGGCTGTCGTCGCCGCTGGCGACGCCGATGTTGGCCGCAACCGGCGCGGCGTCGGCGGCGGTGTCGGCACCGCCGCCGCGGCCGAACGGGGTGCCGGCGAGGGAAGGCGCGCTGGCGGCCGAGCCGCCGACGGCGGGCGCCTGGCCGATCAGTTGTTGCAGCACCGGCAGGATGGCGCCGGCGTCGGCGTTTTCGAGGAAGACCACCCGCGATTCCGAGCCGCCGGCGGCCTTGTCGTCGAGGTCGCGGGCGAGGCGCGCCATTTCCCGCACCTGAAGCGCCTCGCCGCGAATGGCGAGCGCGTTCGAGGAATCGATGGGGACGATGGCGGTCCGCAGCGCGGCGCCGCCGGCTTCTCCGGGGCGCTCGGTCAGCGCTTGCAACGACTGGGCGAGGTCGCGGGCGCCGGCGTTTTTCAGTTGCACCACTTCGGTGGTCGAACGATCGCGGTCGATTTCGGCCAGCACCTGCCGGGCGCGGCTTACATTGTCGGCGAAATCGGAGAGGATGACGGCGTTCCCGGCGCGGTTGGCGGTGGCGAGACCGTTGCGGCTGAGGATCGGCCGCAGCGATTCCACCGCCTGCTGGGCGTCGATGTTGCGAAGCGGCACGACGCTGGTGGAGAAGCGGCCGCCGGCCCGTTCGCTGCCGTCGGCGCCGGCCTCGGCCGGCTGCACCCGATACTGGTTGCGCCCTGTCGGCACGGCGACGAAGCCGTTGGCGCGAAGCGTCGCCAGGAACAGCTCGAAATATTGCGTGCGGCCGAGCGGCCCTTCCGACAGCACCGACACCTTGCCCTGGACCCGGGGGTCGATGATGAAGCTGGCGCCCGTCACCCGCGCTACATCGTCGATGAAGGCGCGGATGTCGGCGTCGCGGAGGTTGATGCTGGACTGCGCCAGCGCCGGGCTTGCCGCCGGGCCACCTTGCAACGCCCCAAGCGCCAGCGCGGCGCCGGCCAGCCATGCCGCACCAAGCCGTTTCATCGCATTCCCCCCTCGTTTGCCGCAACCGCCGGCAGCACCGCCGCGCCGGCGGCCGGCGCCGGCGCATCGCTGGCCGGCAGCAGATTTTCCTCGTCGTTCTGGCCGTCGGCGTCCGGGATCGGCATCGGGTCGAACGCCATCGGGTCGAAGCGCTGGATTTCGCCGCCTTCGCCGGAATCGAGCCACAGGCTTTCGCGCGCGCCGCCATGGTCGAGCAGCACATGGTCGCGTTCGATGGCGACGAGGGTGGCGCCGCCGGCCGTATCGCCGCCGGCGGTATCACCGCCGATCGTGTCGCCAACGGCATAGACGGTCTGCACGCCGTCGGCGCCGGAAATGATGGCGCTGCCGCGCCCGGTGGCGCTGTCGTTGCGAAGCCCGTGCAGGCTGAGGGCAAGCGCGGTGATCGGCGCCTCGGCCGCCGCGCCGCCCGTTTGCGGGAAGAAGGGGTCGACCACGGCAAGAAGGTCGGTCCGGTCGGCGGCGGCCTCTCGCGCGGGCGGGGTGTCGGGCGGCGGCTGCCGCCAGGCCCGCACGGCGCCGGCGCCGAACCACAGCACGGCCGCGCCCAGCAGCAACAGCAGCAGATGCCCGGCATTCCAGCCCGCGGGCCTCGTTCTGGGCCTCGTTCTGGGCCGCAACCCCGTTGCAGAAGTCGGCGTTCCGGCCATGTCAGAAGACGGCGGCGCCGCTGGCGTGGAGCCACAGCGGAAAGGCGGCGACGGCGAGGCAGGCGCCGAAGGGAATGCGGCCGCCGCTATCCTGATCCCCGCTATCCTGGTTCCCGCCGTCACGGTTCGCGGCGAAGAACGCCAGCAGCAGCCCGAGGGCGGCGGCCAGCCCCAGCAGCGGCCCGACCAGGAACGGCCCGAGCCAGGCGCCGAGGGCAGACGCCAACTTGACATCGCCGAAGCCAAGCCCGTCCCGCCCCCGCAGCCGCCGGTAGGCGAGCGCCAGCGCCCAGAGCAGGCCGCCGGCCAGCGCCGCCCCCAGCAGCCGGTCGGCGAGGCCGCCAAGGCCGAACGCCAGGCCGAGCGACAGCAGCGGCAGGGTGATGCGGTCCGGCAGCCAGAAATGCTCGGAATCGAGGGCGATCAGCGCCAGCAGCATCCAGCCGAACAAGGCCCCGGCGGCGCCGTCCAGACCGGGCGCCGCCAGCATGGCGAGGCCGCCGATCAGCGCCGCCGCCAGTTCGAGACCGATGTGGCGACGGTCGATCGGAGCGCCACAGCCGCGGCAGCGGCCGCCGAGCGCCGCCCACGACAGCACCGGCACCAGTTCGATGGCGCGCAACCGCCGCTGGCAGCCGTCGCAGTGCGAGCGCTGGCCGAGCGTTTCGCCGCGCGGCCAGCGGACGACGAGGGTGGCGAGGAACGAACCCGCGATCAGCCCGGAAAGAATCCCGGACAGCAAAGAGAAAAGGGCGACCATCCCTGGTCCCGTCTCATGGATGCGGCCGGAATGTAAAGCGCTGTTAATCCCGCTTTCGGGCGGTTTGCCGCGTTTTCCGGTTCATTCCGGCCGGTTCGCGGCGGACTCGAGGCGGCGGAGCGCTTCGGCGCGGCCGATGAGCGGCAGCAGATCGGCCATTTCGGGGCCGGTGCGAAGGCCGGTCAGCGCCAGGCGGAGCGGCGCGTAGAGCGCCTTGCCCCGGCGCCCGGTGGCCGCTTTCAGCGCTTCGGTCAGCCCGTTCCAGACCCCTTCGCCGAAGTCGAGACCGGCCAGAAGCGTCGCCGCCTGCCGCAGATAGGCGCGATCCTCCGCTTCGAGGGCAGAAGTCTCCGCAGAAGATTCGATGGGGTCGCGGATCACCGCCGCCCATTTTTCGCCGTCGGCCACCGAGTCGATGTTGCCGCGAACGGCGTTCCATTCCGCTTCGG
Organism: uncultured Sandaracinobacter sp.; assembly: GCA_964471485.1. Classification (GTDB taxonomy): domain Bacteria; phylum Pseudomonadota; class Alphaproteobacteria; order Sphingomonadales; family Sphingomonadaceae; genus Sandaracinobacteroides. The sequence continues at coordinate 9,175 of CAYYGQ010000052.1, forward strand.
AAAGGGTGGTCCGCCCGGCGACGGCGGCGTGCGGCATCTGGTGCAGGATGTGGCGGTTGAGGCGGACCAGATCCTCTTCGTCGAAGCGGGCGGTGGCGCGGCCCAGGTGGCCGATGTCGAAACTGTCGAGGATCTGCCGGTCGGACAACAGAGGCTCGACGGGAAGGCTGGTGCCGAGGCGGGCCAGCAGCGCCTTCACCGTGATCGGTTCGATGCCGCGGTCGCGGAATTCGGCGACGCCGACCGAGCCGATGCGTTTCGACAGCGCGCCGTCGGCGCCGGTCAGCAGCGGCGCGTGGCCGAATTGCGGCACGGCGGTGCCGATCGCCGCGAACATCTGCAACTGGATTCCGGTGTTGGTCACATGGTCTTCGCCGCGCACCACATGGGTGACGGCCATGTCGCCGTCGTCGATGACGCTTGGCAGCATATAAAGCCAGCTGCCGTCGGCGCGGCGGATCACCGGGTCGGACAGCGACGCCGGGTCGATGCGGCAGGGACCGCGGATGAGGTCGTTCCAGCTATGCGGCAGATCCATGTCGAGGCGGAAGCGCCAGTGCGGCTTCACGCCTTCGGCTGCATAACGGGCATGGTCGGCGGCGGAGAGCGCCAGCGCCGCCCGGTCGTAGACCGGCGGCAGGCCGCGCCCCAGCAGCACCTTGCGTTTCAAATCGAGTTCCGCCGGCGTTTCGTAGGCGCGATAGACATGGCCCTTCGCCGCCAGATCCAGCAGCACCTCCTCGTAGCGGGCCAGTCTGGCCGACTGTTTCTCCTCGGCGTCGGCGGCCATCCCCAGCCAGTCGAGATCGTCGCGGATCGACTGGGCATATGTCTCGGTGGAACGCGCGCTGTCGGTGTCGTCGAGCCGCAGGATGAAGCGGCCGCCGGCCTGGCGGGCCAGCAGCCAGTTCAGAAGCGCGGTGCGGACATTGCCGACATGAAGCCGGCCGGTCGGAGACGGGGCGAAACGGGTGACGATCATGGCGTCGCCTCTATCCGCCGGCCGGGGTTTTCGCAAATGGCTTTCCCGGAAACGGCGGGCCGGAACGGCGGGCCGGATTCCGCTATGGTCTCAGGGCACCGCGACCGGGGTGAAGCGGCCCAGTTCGCACTGGCCGATCCAGGCGATGGTGGTGTTGTCGATCACCGTGAAGCGGTCGCCGCCGCAGATTTTGTCCGGGTTGCGGTTGTTCAGGTAGATGCCCTTCTGCCAGTTCGGCATCACATCCTGCCTGAGCAGCCGGCAATTGTCGCCGACGTCGTTGCGGAGCCAGACATTGCCGGTGATGTTGAACAGCAGCGCGTGGTCGCCGGCCGGAATCATGTTGCCGATATCCTTGGCGTCGATGCAGGTTCTGGCTTTGCCGATGGCGCGGAAATTGCTGGCGTCGATGCCGTTCGGCTGTTCCTGGGCACTGGCGGCGGTGCCGCCAATAACGAGAGCGGCGGCGACTACAAGCGCCCGGCCGGGGCGTCGCTGGACTTCAGATGGCATGATGCAGGTTTCTCCCTCGTTCCCGAACAGGGCGCCTGCCTATCATGGGCGTGTCCGGCCGGCAATGCCGCCTGGCGGCCGGACACGCCGGACGCGACCGTTCAGAAGCGGGCGTCCTTCGGCACGTTCACCGGGGTGAATTCGCCAAGCGAGCAACTGCCGTA
>CAYYGQ010000053.1:0-10759 GCA_964471485.1 uncultured Sandaracinobacter sp.
CACCGCCCATTTCGAGCTGTCGATCATGAGCGGCACCCGGCAGATGTCGGGTTCGGCGGCCACCAGCTTCAGGAAGGTGGTCATGGCTTCCACGCCGTCGAGCAGGCCCTCGTCCATGTTGATGTCGATGATCTGGGCGCCGTTTTCCACCTGCTCGCGGGCGACCTCCAGGGCGGCGGCATAGTCGCCGGCGAGGATCAGCTTCTTGAATTTGGCCGAGCCGGTGACGTTGGTGCGTTCGCCGATGTTGATGAAGCGCGCCCGATTCATGCGAACACCGCCGCTTCGAGGCCGGACAGCCTGAGCGCCGAGGGGGGGCTGGGAATCTGTCGCGGCGGCCGCCCGGCAACGGCGCCTGCGATGGCGGCGATATGGGCGGGCGTGGTGCCGCAGCAGCCGCCGACGGCGTTGATGAGGCCCTCGTCGGCCCACTGGCGGATGAATTTGCCGGTGGTGTCCGGTTCCTCGTCGTAGCCGCCGAAGGCATTCGGCAGCCCGGCGTTCGGATAGACCATGAGGAGGGCATCGGCGACCTTCGACAGCGCCTGCACATGGGGGCGAAGTTCGGTTGCGCCGAAGCTGCAGTTGAGGCCGACCGTCAGCGGCTTCAAATGGCGGACCGAGGCCCAGAAGGCCTCCACCGTCTGCCCGGAAAGGTTGCGGCCGGCAAGGTCGGTCAGGGTCATCGACAGCATCACCGGCACGCGGCGGCCCAGCGCCTCCTCGGCCTCCAGCACGGCAAAGCCGGCGGCCTTCGAATTCAGCGTGTCGAAGATGGTCTCGATGAGGATGAAATCCGCCCCGCCCTCCAGCAGGGCGTCGATCTGTTCGCGGTAGACCGCCTTCACTTCGTCGTAGCTGACGGCGCGGTAGCCGGGGTCTTCCACCTTGGGGGAGAGCGACAGCGTCTTGTTGGTGGGGCCAAGGGCGCCGGCAAGGAAGCGCGGCCGGCCGTCCTTCGCGACGGCGGCGTCGATTTCGCGGCGGAGGATGCGGGCGGCGGCGAGGTTGATGTCGCGGACGCGCGCTTCCAGGCCATAGTCGGCCTGGCTGATGCGGTTGGCGTTGAAGCTGTTGGTGGCCAGCAGGTCGGCGCCGGCGGCGAGATACTGGCGGCCGATGCCGGCAACGGCGTCCGGCCTGGTCAGGTTCAGCAGGTCGTTGTTGCCCTTCTGGTCGTGGCTGACGGCAAGGTCGCCGCGGTAATCCGCCTCGGCAAGGCCAAGCGCCTGGATGGCGGTGCCATAGGGACCGTCCTTCACCAGGATGCGTTCGGCGGCGGCGGCGCGAAAGGCCGCCTCGGCGGCGGATGGGGCAATCATTGCGGTCTTACTCCGAGAAGATGGCAGATGGCGTAGGTCAGTTCCGCCCGGTTCAATGTGTAGAAATGAAAATGGCGCACACCGCCGCTATAAAGGCGCCGCACCAGTTCGGCGGCAACCGTCGCCGCCACCAGTTGCCGCGCCGCCGGCCGGTCGTCGAGACCGGCGAACATCCGCTCCATCCAGCCGGGAATCCGCACATGGCAGGGCGCCGACATTCTTTTGGCGGCGGCGAAATTGCTGACCGGAAGAATGCCGGGCACGATGTCGGCCTCGATTCCCGCCATACGCGCCCGGTCCTGAAAGCGCAGGAACAGCTCCGGGTCGAAGAAGAACTGGGTGATGGCGCGGCTGGCGCCGGCCTCTATCTTGCGCTTCAGATGGGCGAGATCGGCCGCCGCCGACTTCGCCTCGGGGTGCACTTCCGGGTAGGCGCCAACCGACACTTCGAACGGATGCCGGGCAAGAACGCCCGCCACCAGTTCGGCGGCGTCGGCATAGCCGTCTCTGCGGGCGACGAAGCGGCTTTCCCCGCCGGGCGGATCGCCGCGAAGGGCGACGATATGGCGGACGCCCGCTTGCCAATACTGGTCCAGCACCTCGTCGATTTCGGCGCGGCTGGCGTTGACGCAGGTGAGATGCGCCGCCGCCGGCAGCTTCGCTTCGCGGACGATGCGCTCGACCGTCGCGTGGGTGCGCTCGCGGGTGGAGCCGCCGGCGCCATAGGTGACGGAAACGAAGCGCGGGCGAAGCGGCGCCAGAGTCCGCACCGATTCCCACAGCGTTTCGCGCATTTTATCCGTCTTCGGCGGAAAAAATTCGAAACTGGTGGCGATGTCGCCGGGAAGGTCGGCGTAAAGCGGGCCGGCGGGCGCCGCCATCGGCAGTGGATAGGCCATCAGTCTTTCCGCCCCTCCGCGACGAAGACGGCCAGTTCCGCCCCCGGATGTCGTGTCGTCCGCCCTGCCCTCAGGCCCGCCGTCCGCCACAGCCCGGCCAGTTGATCGTCGCCGAAACCAAGCCGCACATGGCGATAGCGGGCGCGCAGATCCTCGTGGCCATGGGCCTCGTAATCAACCAGCAGCAGCCGGCCTTTGGGCGCCAGCACGCGGGCCGCTTCCCGAAGAACGGCGCCGGGATCGTCGGCGAAGTGCAGCACATGCTGCATGGTGACGGTGTCGAACTGGCCGTCCTCGAAGGGCAGATGGTGCATGTCGGCCTGTTTCAGGTCGGCGTACTGGCCGCCGTCGCCGGTAAGCTTGGCGCGGGCCAGGCGCAGCATTTCCGGCGAGCGGTCTACTCCGGTGGCGCTTGTGGCCTGTGGCGCCAGCAGTTCCAGAAGCCGCCCGGTGCCGGTGCCGATATCGAGCAGGCGGCCGATGGCGGGCGTGGCCGCCGCAACCAGCGTCGCTTCCACTTCGGCCTCCTGCCCGCCCATGCGGCGCAGCAGATCCCATTCATGGGCGTTGGCCTCGAACCAGTCGTCGACGGCCTTCTGCCGCTCGGCGCGGACCCGGGCCAGACGCTCGCGCTCGCGGCCGATCGGATTGCCGCCTTCGGCCAGGCGCGCCACCAGCGCCGCCACATCGGCGGCAACGGCGGCCGGCGCAAGGCCGACGAACACAAAGGCGCCTTCCTTCTGCCGCGACAGCAGCCCGGCTTCGACCAGAATCCGAACATGCCGCGACACCCGCGGCTGGCTCTGGTCGAGAAGCTCGGCCAGTTCGCCGACGGCAAGCTGAAGATCGCTGACCAGCAACAGGATCTTCACCCGCGTCGGGTCGGCCAGTGCGGCGAAAATTTCGTGGGGCAAGGTCACGATGAAAGACATAAATATATCTTTAAGTAGGGTCAAGGGCCTTGCATGCGGCGGCGACATCGCCGGGCCGGCTTGAATGCCGCCCGGCTTCGCTCTAGCGAGCGGGGATGGCAAAGCCGCTTTTCCCGTTGCTTCTGGCGCTGCTGCTGCTGGCCGGCTGCGCCGGGAACCAGCAGCGGCTGGCCGCCGTCGCCATCACGCCGGCGGCCGAGGCCGACCCGTGGGAAGGCTTCAACCGTGGCGTCTACCGTTTCAACGACCGGCTGGATCGCGCGCTGGTGTCGCCCGTCACCCGCGGCTACCGCACGCTGGTGCCGACGGCGCCGCGCCGTGGCCTCGGCAATTTCTACAGCTTTGCCCGCGAACCCTCCTATGCCGCCAACGCCACGCTTCAGGCCAAGCCGAAAGGCGTGCTGCGCGCCGTCAGCCGCTTGCTGGTGAACGGGGTGCTCGGCCTTGGCCTGGCCGACCATGCCACCGGCATGGGGCTGACGCGGGAAGCGCATGATTTCGGCCAGACGCTTGCGGTCTGGGGGGTTCCTTCCGGTCCCTATCTCTATACGCCGTTCCTTGGCCCCAGCACCGCGCGCGATTCCGTCGGCTTTCTGGTGGATTTCATCTTCGACCCGGCCGACCAGGTGAAATACAAGGTGATGACCTTCGAGCAGCGCATGGTGATGCTCGGCTTTCGCGGGCTCGACATGCGCTCGCGGCTGATGGACCAGGGCGAGCAACTGCTGACTGGCGCCGCCGACCCTTACGCGACGGTGCGCGCCGCCTGGCTGCAACTGCGCCGCTACGAATTGTTCGACGGCAATCCGCCCTTCGAAGACGACGACTGGGATGACGAGTTGGACGGCGACTGGGGCGTCGATCCGGCGCCGGCCGCCGACCCGCAAGAGGAAGCGCACCCATGAAAAAACGGCTGCTGGCCCTGCTGCTGCTGCCGGCCGCCTGCGGCCAGCCCGGCGAACAGGCGAACAGGAACGACGAAGCCGTGCGGCGCGGCATCGAACGCTCGGTGGCCGACGTGCAGGCCGCCGAGCAGGCCGCCGCCGAGCCTCAGGAAGAGGTGGCCGACCGCTGATCCGCCTGCCCTTGCCGCTGGTCGCGGGCGGGGGGCGGCAACAGGAAGGCTGCCATGTCCGCCGCGACAGCAGTCGGCTCCAGCCGCGCGGCCAGGCGTTGCTGCCCGCGCGTTCGCACCGCTTCGGCGGCTTGCGGCGCCAGGGCGATGCGGCGCAGGGTTTCGGCCAGCGCCGCCGGAGTGTCGGGCGCCACGTAAAGGGCGCCGTCGCCCAGCAGCCGGCGGATGTCGGATACGTCGGTCGTCACCAGCAGCAGGCCGGCGCCAAGAAGTTCCGGCACCTTCGACGGGAAGGTGGTGTCGGCCACCGCCCCGCTTTCCGGGCGAAGTTGCAGGCCGATCTGCGCGTTTTGCAGCATGCGCCGATAGCAATCGAGCGGCAGCCGGCCATGCACCCGCACCGTCGGCGCCCCCGGCAGCGCAGCCGCCTGTTGCAGCAGCGGCTCGTCCTCGCCCTGCCCGGTTACATGGAAATGCAGCCGCCTGGTCCATTCCCCGGCGTCCTCTTTCAGGATGGCGATGCATTCGGCCAGCAGGCCGACGCCCCATTCCAGGGTCAAGGTGCCGCCGAAGAGGATATGGAGGTCGCCGTCGTCGAGCGGCCGGCCGGCGGATGGCCGCTCGACCATGCCGTAATAGCAGCGGAGCGGACGGATATGGGTCCAGTGTTCAAGGGCGCTGTTCGCCAGCAGTGCGCCGTCGCGCGCCAGACGGTCGGTCATGCGCGCCGCCCAGCGGCGGAAGGCGCCGCCGCGGATCACTTCGGCGTCCTCGAAATCCAGCATCACCCGATAGCCCAGCCACCGCGCCAGCAGCGCCGCCGGCAGATAGGCGGGTTCGCGGTTGTAGAGCAGCAGCGTGGTTTGCCGGGCGCGGCGCCGCAGCCGCCAGACGGGCCAGAGACCGGCCAGCAGCGACAACAGTTCCGAGAAGATCGGCACATGGCTGAACGGCATGTAGAGGATGAGGGCGCCGTTGGCCCGAACCCGCTTCCAGCCCCAATAGCGCCGCTCTCCGTTCGCCCGCCCCCGCCCCATGGAAAGGGCGACGGCCGAATGCCCCTGCCGGCGCAGCATCGCCAGCAGCATCAGCATCTTCCGCGTCGCCGCCGGACTGTCGGTGACGATCCGCCGCTCGGCGCGGGTGGCGTCGTCGATGGGGTTGCCAAGAAACAGCAGGCGGCGGCGCATCATGCTGGTGGCCCGGCCACCATGCCGGCACGCCCGGAAGCGCCTCTTGTCGCTACGGCGGGGTGACGGCGACGGCCTGCTGCCACACTCAGCAGGATCGCAACTGTCCACAGAAGAAAGATATTGGTTTCCGTGTAAGAGGGTATAAGCGGCATATAGATTGCATTCAGAATGACCAGAATGCCGATCACCACATCATAAAAATTCCGAAATGATACCAGCCTTATCCACGCCAGTTGACTATAATATCCAAGAACAAACATAAATAAAATGGCGCCAATGTACCCATAATCCAGAATATAGGAAGAAATGGAAGTGGTCCAGCCGACACCAATTACGCCGGATTCATTCAGCGTATCCACCTTGTCGAGAAAGGCCGGGGTAATGGGGGCACCGGTAAATCGTTGCAGCTGTCTTGCCATGAACGGGAAGGTGGTCTCGCCCCAGTGCATGGTCCAGCGCTGGTTGAGAAAATTCTCGAACAGCCCGACAGGACTGGAAAAATAGATGACCCCTTCTACGAATGCTCCTCGAAGTCCGGTTCCCATATTGGCAAAGAACTGCTCGACCCATGGTTGAAAGCGAAATTCGAATAACTGCATCAGCATAACTGATTTATCGTCGGAGATCGAACCATCATTTCTTGCGACTGCAATAAAACCCATGTAGGAAATCATCAGGCCTGAGACCAAGCCAATGGCAAATTTTTCCCCGCGCGATATTTTTCTGCGGATTCGCCTGCCGATATTTCTGCCCGCCTGCAGATTGCGCGACACCAGCGTAACCAGCAACAGCAACAGCATGATCTGCAATGCCGTCTGTCGGCCCGCAGACAACACGGAAAGGGAGAAGAAGCCAAAAATCGGCAGCATCATCAACAGGAATTTCCACCGATGCAACTGCGGCCGAAACAGCAGGCCGTAAATGAAACAGAACATCGACGCCCAGGTTCCAAGCGAGGCAATCTGGCCGTAGATCGACGCGGAGGAGCGATTCACGATGGTATCGCGAAGCGCTGCCAGATCGTTCAGTCCTTCGCCGCCAAGCAGCAGAAAATCGACGTAGTTGAGGATGGTGGAGCCAAACGCCACCCACCAACAGAGAATGGCGACCGGCCAGACACGCCGGGATTCCGCAAGCAGAAGTTCCGGGCTGACCGGCATGATGCGGCCATGGCCATGCAACATGGTCAGATCGCGTGACAGCGAATAGAGCCACGCCCCAAGCACGAAACTGCCCAGATAGCCGATCAGGATCAGGGAAAAGAGACCATCCTTGTCCGTCAGGTAACGGAAACTGACGAGGTTAAGGAAAATCGGCAGCAGGCACACCAGCCACGACAGGGCGAGCGCCCAGACCGGCCCCTTCTTTCGCCAGTTGAGCAGCAGCACCAGCAAAAGGAAAGAGGCGACGGGCAACAGCATGTCAGCGGAACCAGTTGCGGATTGTAACTAGAAAAGGCGCCCGCAGCGCCAGCACCGTTTTCCAGTGGATTCCGGCCCAGTCGCGCTCGTCGATCGCGTCGCGCCGCTGATCGGCCACCATTTCCTTCGGCCCGTCCGCAAACGAGGCAAGGCCTGGAAAAACCGGCAGGTTTGCAGCGCGCGCTTCGGGCGAATGGGTGTGGGTGGCATCGACGCCAAAGCCGAGGTTGCGGACCAGATTGCGGGTTGGGCGTACCGCCAGCGCATCGTGCCGCCATAGCGTCAGGATCCATTGCCAGTCCCAGGTGGCGTGGTCGGCATCGTTGGCGCGGCTGATGGTGGCGCTCCAGAACATGCGCAGCAACAGGCTTTCGGGCCAGGCGCGGCGCACCACTTCGTCGATGTCTGTCGGCGACAGCACATATTGCCGCCAGCGGTCGCGCCAGGTGGCCCAGCCCCACATCAGAGAGAAGCGCGAATAATAATGGCCCGGGGCGCTGGCGCCGTCGTCGGCGAAACAGGTGCCGGAAACGGCGAAGACGCGCCGATCGTCGGCATAACGGTTGAGCATGGCGCGGCAATAGGGGAAGAAGGAGGGCGCCGGCCAGCAGTCGTCTTCGAGGATGACGGCGCGCTCCACCTGCGCGAACACCCAGCCGATGCCGCTGGCCACACGGTCGCGGCAGCCCATGTTGGCGGCGGCGAAGTCGGTGCGAAGGTCGCACGGCCAGTCCACTTCGTCGAAGATGCGGCGGACGGCCTCCACCTTTTCCGCCTCGCCGGCCCGGTCGGCGCGGGCGCCGTCGGCCACCACCAGCAGGGTTTGCGGACGCGCTTCGCGAACGCGCTCGAACACCTGTCGCGTCAGCTCCGGGCGGTTGAAGACGAACATGGCGACGGGCACGTCGTAGCCGGGACGTTCGCTCATCCGGCGCCCCCTTCGCCCTGGTCGAGATACATCACCGTGTTCACGGTTTTCGCGAACACGCCATAGCCCTGCTGGCGCAGGAATTGCGCGCAGGGGTCGTCGGCCAGCGTGTCGAGCGTCTGCCCGAGCGATTCGGCCAGCACCACCCGCGGGCGGAAGCGCTCCCAGTCGTTGGAGCGCAGCACCTGGAGGTCGCGGCCTTCGGCGTCCACCGTCAGGAGGTCGATCTTCCGCCCTTCCGGCAGATGGCGGGCGAGGATGTCGCGCAGCGGCAGCAACGGCACCTCTACCTCGCGCGCCACCCGCCACTGGCCGGCGCTGTGCTTCTTCGCCGTTTCCGCATCGAAGGTGTTGAGGGCCGGTTCGTTGAAGACGAAGAAGCGCGCCTGCCCCGCCGCTTCGGCAACGCCGACTTCCAGATTCACATCCCCCGGCCGGGCGCGGCGGAAGGGCGCCATCGAGCCGGGCAGCGCGTCGATGTTGATGCCGTGCCAGCCCCTGGAATGCAGCAGCGCCGTGTTGGAAAAGCGCCAGGGATGGTGGGCGCCGACATCGACATAGAAGCCGGGGTCGTGCCGCTCGAAGAAGCGGGCGAGGATGCGGTCCTCGCCTTCCTGCGACCAGCTTCGCGCCCCCATGCGCGTGGCCAGCCGCCGGCCTTCCATGGCAATCCGCCGGCCGCCAAGCGCTTTTGCGAGCCTTTTCCATCCGGTCGTCATTTGAATCCCATCGCTCGAAGTTGCAGGCGGAAGATCGGCCTGGTGCGGGGCGCTATGGCGTTGAACAGAAAGGCGGACACCGCATAGCTGCAAAGCGCCGCCCAGGCGGCGCCAATGATGCCGATGCGCGGAATCAGCACCAGGTTGATGACAACGCTGACGACGGCGCCCGCCACCGCCTGCATCAGCCCGTAGTGCACCAGCCGCTCGTTGACGAGCCAGGTGCTGGCGACGAGGCCGATGGCGACGAACACCCCCGCCCAGACGTGCAGCACCAGCACCGGCGTCGCCCCGGCGAACGGCGCTCCGTAAAGGAGGCGGATGATCCATGGCGCGGCAAGCGAAATGACGGCCCCCACCAGCACCGACCCCCGGAATAGGATCCGCATTACCAGCACCAGCCGCTGTTCGTAAAGCCGCGGATCCTGCGCGCGAAGGGCGGCGAAGCGTGGCGCCGTCGCCTGGGTGGCGGCGGTGAGCGCCAGATACCAGACCTCGGAGACGCGGGCGGCGGCGGCGTAGACGCCCACTTGCGCGTCGCCCAGAATCTGCCCGATCAGCACCTGGTCGAGGCGCATGTAGATGGCGATGGCGAACAGCCGCAGCATCAGCGGCCAGGATTCGCGCAGCAGCCGCAGGGATTCGGACGGCTCGGCGGCGCCGAGGCGCAGCATCGGCCCGTCGCGGAGGCTGCGGCGGAAGATGAGAAAGCCGGTGAACAATAGCTCGGCCGTCGTCAGCACGGCAAAGGCGACCACCCCGGCGCCAAGCAGCAGGGCGATGATGCGGGCGATGCTGACGGCGACGAAACCGGCGTTTCTGAGCAGCACGATGTCGCGCATATTGTGGTTCGCCTGATAGCGGAGGTCGATCACATCGACCGCCTGCGCCAGCGGCCCGATGGCGAAGATCAGCACCAGAAGCGCCAGTTCGCCGTTCCCCGGCTGCGCGACGCGCACGAACAGCAGGGCCAGAAGGATGGTCGCCACGCCGCCGCCAAGGCGAAGGACGAAACCGCTGGCGAGGATGGCGCGCGCGCGTTCGGGCAGGCGCACATAATCGCGCACCAGCACTTCGGGAAGGCCTACGGTCGCAAAGGCGGTGAACAGGGCGACGATGGCCGCCGCATAATTCATTTCACCGAAAAGGGCCGGACCCAGATGGCGGGCGATCCAGGCGTTGATCCAGACGCCAACGCCGAGGCGCAGCAGCTTGTCGCCCAGGAGCCAGCCGGCGTTCGCCGCCAGCCGCTGGCGCATCGAGGATCCGCCGAAGCAACCCATGTCGGGGAAACGGGGCAAGGCCGGCCCGTCAGCTTCCTGCCGGGAAAGCGGCCCGGCGCCGCCAGCGGCGGCGTTCGCGCCAAAGCACCAGAAAGGCGCCAAAGGCAAGGCCAAGGACGGCAGCGCCGGCGATCACCAGAGGCGGCTTCGGCGAGGTGGGCCGGAAACTGGCCGCCGGTCCCGAGAAGATCTGCGCGGCAAACGGCAGTTCGGAATTGGCGATGATGCGGATGCGGTCCTGCTGCACCAGCGCCAGCGCCAGCGCCTGCCGCAGTTCGGATACCGACGCCGTTTGCAGGCTTGCCGTCAGATGCTCGATGTCAAGCGTGGCGCGTTCCAGCGCCCGATCGCGCAGCAGCGTATCCACCACCTTGTCGAGGCGGCGCAGAAACTGTTCGGCAAAGACCGGATCGCCATGCTCGAAGCGGATGGTGACGACCGGGCTGCGGCTGTTGCTGTCGACCAGCAATTTGTCTTCCAGGAACCGGTGCAGGCGAACCGCGTTCGGCGGTGCATAGGGATAGTTGGGCACCCCAAGCACCGCCTTCACCAGCCGCACCAGCGGCCGGATCGGGCTTGCCGGCTGTTCGAAGCGCTGCCGCTCGTCGTTCCATTCCTTCGGGAACAGCCGCCGCATCAACTGCTGGTCCCCGGCGAGGATCGAGGCGGTATCGGTCGATTTCAGCCCCTCGACATAAAGGCGGAAGCCGCCGCCGCCGGCGTCGCCCAGATCAACCCCGGCCGCCGCCGCCAGGCCGCCAAGCGAGCCGAGTTTCGAGGAAAGCCCGTCCATGACGCCCGATTCGACCGGCGACACCACCAGAGTCGCCGTATAGGAATAGCGCGCGAAATGGAGGTAGAGCGAGGCGGCGGCGACGAACAGCAGCAACAGCCCGCCGATCAGCAGCTTTCCTTTCCAGAGGATGGAAAAAACGAGCAGCGGATCGACGAAATCCGCCTCTGTTTCGCTGGCCGTCGCCGCTGGTG
>CAYYGQ010000054.1:0-10545 GCA_964471485.1 uncultured Sandaracinobacter sp.
GCGAGAACCGCGCGACGAGGTAGACGCCGGCCACGACCATCGTCGCGGCGTGGATCAGGGCGGACACCGGGGTCGGGCCCTCCATGGCGTCGGGCAGCCAGACATGGAGCGGCACCTGCGCCGACTTCGCCATGGCGCCGACGAACAGCAGCAGCGCCGCCGTGGTGACGACATCGGCCTGATAGCCGAACAGTTCGAAGGTGGCGCCGCTCGCCGCCGGCACGGCGGAGAGGATGCCGTCGAGGTCGACGGTGCCGAAGAACAGGAACAGCGTCAGAATGCCGAGCAGAAAGCCGAAGTCGCCGACCCGGTTCACCACGAACGACTTGACGGCGGCCGCCCAGGCCGACGGCCGTTCATACCAGAAACCGATCAGCAGATAGGAGGCAAGGCCGACCCCTTCCCAGCCGAAATACATCTGCACCAGATTGTCGGAGGTCACCAGCATCAGCATGGTGAAGGTGAACAGCGACAGATAGGCGAAGAAGCGCGGCTGGTCGGGGTCGTCCGCCATATAGCCCCAGCTATAAAGGTGAACCAGCGCCGAGACGCTGGTCACCACCACCAGCATCACCGCCGTCAGCATGTCGAGCTTCAAGGCCCAGTGCATGCGAAGGTCGCCGCTGAAGATCCATTCGGCGATCCGCACGTCTTCGGCCGGGGCGCCCGTCATCTGGCCGATGAACAGCACCCAGGAAAGCGCGCAGGAAATGAACAGCGCCCCCGTCGTCACCGATTTGGCGAAGACATTGCCGGTGACGCGGTTGCCGATCCCGGCCAGGAGAAAGGCGACGAGCGGCAGAAGAACGACAAGCTGGATCATGCGGTCAGCCGTGCATCTGGCGGGCATCGTCGACGGCGATGGTTCCGCGTTTCCGGAAATAGACGACGAGAATGGCGAGGCCAATGGCCGCTTCGGCGGCGGCGACCGTCAGCACGAACATGGCGAAAATCTGCCCCGTCAAGTCGCCGAGGAACACCGAGAAGGCGACGAGGTTGATGTTGACCGACAGCAGGATCAGTTCGATCGACATCAGGATGACGATGATATTCTTGCGGTTGATGAAGATGCCGAGCACGCCGAGCGTGAACAACACGGCGCCAACCGCCAGATAATGACCGATGCCGATCATTGCACCCCCCCGCTGGTATCGACGCCCTCGCCCACCACCGGACGCGTGTTCTGGATAACGTTTTCGCTGGTGCGGGCATTTTGTTCGGAAACCTTCTGCCGGCGCACCCCCGGCCGCTGCCGCAGCGACAGCACGATGGCGCCGATCATCGCCACCAGCAGCACCATGCCGGAAAGCTCGAAGATATAGACATAATCGGTATAGATCAGCACGCCCAGCGACTGGATGTTGGAGAGGCCGCTGTCAGCGCCGGGTGCCGGGAAGGCGCGCGCGTCCAGCGCCAGGTCGCTGAACCGCCAGTAGAAGCCGACCGTCGCCAATTCGACGGCCAGGATCACCCCCAGCAGCAGCCCGAACGGCAGATAGTGCGCGAAGCCCGCCCGCAACGACGTGAAGTCGATATCGAGCATCATGACGACAAACAAAAACAGCACGGCAACGGCGCCGACATAGACGATGGCAAGGATCATCGCCAGAAACTCGGCGCCGATCACCAGGAACAGGCCCGAGGCGTTGAAGAAGGCGAGGATCAGCCACAGCACCGAATGCACGGGATTCCGCGCCAGAATCACCATCAGCGCCGAAAGGACGATGATGGCGGCGAACAGATAGAAGATGGCGGCCTGAATCACGTGCGACGGCACTTTCCCTGATGCTGGCTCTGATATTGGCCCCGATGCTGGTTCATGTGGCGTGCGCTGCTGTTAGCGGTAAGGGGCGTCGGCGGCAATATTGGCCGCAAGCGCCTGTTCCCACCGCTCGCCGTTCGCCAGCAACTTGTCCTTGTCATAGAGAAGCTCCTCGCGGGTTTCGGCGGAAAATTCGAAATTCGGCCCCTCGACGATGGCATCGACCGGGCAGGCCTCCTGGCAGAAACCGCAATAGATGCACTTCGTCATGTCGATGTCGTAGCGGGTGGTGCGGCGGCTGCCGTCGGCGCGCGGTTCCGCCTCGATGGTGATGGCCTGCGCCGGGCACACCGCCTCGCACAATTTGCAGGCGATGCAGCGTTCCTCGCCGTTCGGATAGCGGCGAAGCGCGTGCTCGCCGCGAAACCGCGGGCCGAGCGCCCCCTTTTCATAGGGATAATTGACGGTGCTTTTCGGCCGGAACAGATATTTGAAGGTCACCCAGTGGCCCTCGATGAATTCCAGCAGCAGCATGGATTTCGCCGCCTGAAAAAAGCTCACGACATCCCTCCAGAATAATGGCCGGTGAACACCAGCCAGCCCGACACCAGCGCCACCCAGAACAGCGACAGCGGCAGGAAGATTTTCCAGCCCAGCCGCATCAACTGATCATAGCGGTACCTGGGCACCGTCGCCTTCACCCAGGCGAAGACGAAGAACATGAAGACGATCTTCAGGAAGATCCACACCACGCCGGGAACGAGATAGAGCGGCGCCCAGTCAAAGGGCGGCAGATAGCCGCCGAGGAACAGCACGCTCATCAACGCGCCCATCAAGAGCGCGTTCATATATTCGCCAAGGAAGAACAGCGCAAAGGTCATCGACGAATATTCGACCTGATAGCCGGCCACCAGCTCCGCCTCCGCTTCGGGAAGGTCGAACGGCGGCCGGTTGGTTTCGGCCAGCGCCGAGATCAGAAAGACCACGGCCATCGGCAGCAGCAGCGGATTGAAGACATTGCCGTTGAGGAAGCCGAGCACATTGCCGCGCTGCGCCTCGACGATCGTCGTCAGGTTGAAGCTGGAGGAATAGAGCACGACGGTGACGATCACCATGCCGATCGACACTTCGTAGGAAACCATCTGCGCCGCCGAGCGAAGCCCGCCCAGAAAGGCGTATTTGGAGTTGGACGCCCAGCCCGACATGATGATGCCGTAAACGCCCATCGACGACACCGCGAACAGGAACAGGATGCCGACGTCGATGTCGGCCAGCACCCAGCCGAGATCGAACGGAATCACCGACCAGGAGATCAGCGCCAGCACGAAGCTGATCATCGGCGCGATGAAGAACACCGCCTTGTTGGCGCCGGACGGCACGATGGTTTCCTTCAGGAACAGCTTGAGGCCGTCGGCGAAGGGTTGCAGCACGCCGATGGGACCGACGACGTTCGGGCCGCGCCGCATCTGCATCGCCGCCCACACCTTGCGGTCCACCCAGGTCGCGAGCGCCATGCAGACCATCACCGGCACGGCGATCGCCAGGATCAGGATCACATAGGCGACCAGCCAGCCCAGCCCCTGCCCGAGCAGCTCCTGAAAAAATCCCACCATTATTCCGCCGCCTCCAGACGTGGTTCACGGCCTTGCAGAATCTCCGCCACGCATTCGCGCATGGTCGGGCTGGCGCGCAGGATCGGATTGCTGCTGTAAAAGTCGGTTTCGCGCGGCCGGGCCGGGCCGGCCGGCGCCGCCGCCTTCAGCGAGGCGTCGGCCCCGGGGGAAGCGGCCCAAGGGGAAGCGGCCCAAGGGGAAGCGATCACCGCTTCCACGCCAAGCTCCGGCCATTCGTCGGCGATGCGCTGGCGCAGCGCGGTCAGGCCGTCATAGGGCAGCGTCACCCCGAGAATGTCCGAAAGGGCGCGGAAGATGGTCCAGTCTTCGCGGGCGTCGCCCGGCGGGAAGATGGCGCGCAAGCCCCGCTGTACCCGCCCTTCCATATTGACCCAGGTGCCGGGTTTTTCCGTGTAGGCGGCGCCGGGCAGAATGATGTCGGCCACCGCCGCGCCACGGTCGCCGTGCGAGCCGACATAGATTTTGGTAGAGCCGCCGAACGGCGACAGCGCCACGTCGTCGACGCCGAGCAGGAACAGGATTTGCGGCGGATTGGCGGCCAGCGCCTCCATGCCCTCGCCCGCCCAGCCCGTGAGCATGGCGCCGACGCGGGACGCCGCGTCGTGAAGGATGTTGAAGCCGCACCAGCCGTCGCGCGCGAACTGCGGCGCCAGCGCGTGCGCGGCGGCCAGCACCGGCAGGCTGGCGTTGCGGCTGCCGACCAGCAGCGCCGGCCGCTTCGCCGCCTTCAGCGCCGCCAGCAATTCCCGCGGCGGATCGGCCAGCAGCGACAGATCGTTGCCGAGATCGACGAACGGATAACGGGGATCGCTGGCGCTGCCGATGCGGAACAGCTTCGCGCCATGCTTTCGCACCGCTTTCCTGATACGGCTGTTCAAAAGCGGCGCATCATAGCGCGGATCGGCGCCGACGACGAGGAACAGATCGGCCGTTTCCATGGCGGCGATGCCGTCGTTCAGCCGCCAGTGCGAAAGCGGACCCTGATAGGCGGCGCCATCCGTCCGGCACTCAAGGCGGGTCGAGCCGAGCTTTGCCAGCAGATCCTTCGCCGCCACCAGATCCTCGACGGCGGCGAGCGGGCCGGCGATGGCGGCGATTTCCCCGCCCGGCACATCGGCCAGCGCCTGCTTCACCGCTTCGAACGCCTGCGCCCAGGTCGCCGGTTGCAACGCGCCGTTCACCCGCACCCACGGGCGATCGAGCCGGCGCTCTTTCAGGCCGTCGACCCCGAAGCGGCCGGTGTCGGCCAGCCATTCCTCGTTCACGGCGTCGTTCACTCTGGGCTTGACGCGGATCACCGCGCCCGAGCGGGCCTGGATGGAAATATTGGTGCCGACGGCATCCATCACGTCGATGCCGTTGCTGCGCTTCATTTCCCACGAGCGCGCCTTGAACGCCTCGGGCTTCGAGGTCAGCGCCCCCACCGGGCAAAGGTCGATGACATTGCCGGAAAGCTCGGACTCGACCGCGCTTTCGAGATAGCTGCTGATCTGCATGTCCTCGCCGCGATAGAGCGCGCCGATTTCCGCCGCGCCGCCCACCTCGTCGACGAAGCGGACGCAGCGCGTGCAATGGATGCAGCGGGTCATCACCGTCTTGATCAAAGGCCCCATGTTCTTTTCGGTGACGGCGCGCTTGTTTTCGAGGAAGCGGCTGTAGCCGCGGCCATAGGCGACGGCCTGGTCCTGAAGGTCGCATTCGCCGCCCTCGTCGCAGATCGGGCATTCCAGCGGGTGGTTGATGAGCAGGAACTCCATCACCCCCTTGCGCGCCTTCATGGTCATGTCGCTGCTGGTTTTCACCACCTGGCCGTCGGCGGCGGGCAGCGCGCACGACGCCTGCGGCTTCGGCGGCCCCGGCGACACTTCCACCAGGCACATGCGGCAGTTGCCGGCGATCGACAGCCGCTCGTGATAGCAGAAGCGCGGAATTTCCTTCCCCGCCGCCTCGCAGGCCTGCAACACCGTGGCGCCGGCCGGCACCTCCACTTCGATTCCGTCTACGGTCAGCTTGGGCATCTTCTACTCCGCCGCCTGCGGCAGATCGGGCACGGCGACAAAGCCGCGCCGCCGGGCGATCCGTTCCTCGATTTCGTGGCGGAAATGGCGGATCAATCCCTGGATCGGCCAAGCGGCGGCGTCGCCGAGGCCGCAGATGGTGTGGCCTTCCACCTGGGTCGTCACCTCCAGCAGCAGGTCGATTTCCTCGGGTTCGGCGTCGCCCGTCGCCATGCGCTCCATCACCCGCCACATCCAGCCGGTGCCTTCGCGGCAAGGCGTGCACTGGCCGCAGCTTTCATGCTTGTAGAAATAGGAAAGGCGGGCAATGGCGCGGATGATGTCGGTCGACTGATCCATGACGATGACGGCCGCCGTGCCAAGGCCCGACTTCAGCGCCTTCAGCCCGTCGAAATCCATCGGCGCGTCGATGATTTCGTGCGCCGGCACCAGCGGCACCGACGAGCCGCCGGGGATGACCGCCTTCAGATTGTCCCAGCCGCCGCGAATGCCGCCGCAATGCGTCTCGATCAGTTCGCGGAAACTGATGCTCATGGCGTCTTCGACGACGCAGGGCCGGTTCACATGCCCGGAAATCTGGAACAATTTGGTGCCGTGGTTGTTGTCGCGGCCGAACCCCTTGAACCACTCCGGCCCGCGGCGAAGGATGGTGGGGGTGACGGCGATGGATTCCACATTGTTGACCGTGGTCGGGCAGCCGTAAAGGCCGGCGCCGGCCGGGAACGGCGGCTTCAGGCGCGGCATGCCCTTCTTGCCTTCCAGGCTTTCGATCATCGCCGTTTCTTCGCCGCAGATATAGGCGCCGCCGCCACGGTGGACGAAAACGTCGAAATCATAGCCCGAGCCGCAGGCGTTTTTACCAAGGAAGCCCTTGGCGTAGGCTTCCTCGACGGCGGCGAACAGCGTTTCCGCCTCGCGGATGAATTCGCCGCGAATATAGATATAGGCGGCGCGCGCCTGCATGGCGAAACCGGCGACCAGCGCCCCTTCCAGCAGCTTGTGCGGATCGTGGCGGATGATTTCCCGGTCCTTGCAGGAACCGGGTTCGGATTCGTCGGCGTTGATAACGAGAAAGCCGGGGCGCGCCGGATCCGGCGTCTTCGGCATGAAGCTCCACTTCATGCCGGTGGAAAAGCCGGCGCCGCCACGGCCGCGAAGGCCCGAATCCTTCACCTTCTGGATGATGGAATCCTGCCCTTGCGAAAGCAGTTCCTTCGTTCCCACCCAGTCGCCACGCTTCATGGCGTGCTCGATCCCCCACGGCTGAAAACCGTAGAGGTTGGTGAAAATCCGGTCGCGATCGGCAAGCATCAGCGCGCGGTCCCTTGCAGAAAGTCAAGCGAAACTTCAGCCGGCATCGACCATGTCCTTCAAGGTGGTCGGGCCGCCTTCCGGGCAACTGGTCTGGCGGCCGATCTGGCTGCCGGCCCTGGGCGTCCGCCCGGCGATGAGATCGTCCAGAATGGCGGCCATGGTCTCGTAGCTGAGGTCTTCATAATTGTCGTCGTTGATCTGCACCACGGGGGCATTGGTGCAGCAGCCGATGCACTCGACTTCCTTCAGCGAAAACAGGCCGTCGTTGGTCACTTCGCCCTTTTTCAGCCCCTTGTCCTTGCAGGCGCGGAAGATTTCATCCGAGCCGCGCAACATGCAGGGCGTGGTGCCGCACACCTGCACGTCGAAGCGGCCGACCGGCTTCAGGTTGAACATGGTGTAGAAGGTGACGACTTCCAAAGCCTTCATCTTCTGCATTCCAACCGTGTTCGCCACATATTCGATGACGGCCAGCGGCAGCCAGGCGATGCCGGTCTGCTCGCGCATCTGATATTGCGCCAGCCACAACAGCGGCATGATCGCCGATTTCTCGCGCCCCTTCGGATAGCGGCCGAGAATGCGCTCCACCTCGGTCCGGTTAGCCTCGGTCCACTCAAAATCGCTGTGGTCGTTCGCTTCGCTCACCGGTCCACCTCGCCGAAGACGACATCGAGGCTGCCGAGGACCGCCGGCACGTCGGCCAGCATGTGCCCCTTCAGCAGGAAATCCATGGCCTGCAAATGCGCCATCCCCGTTGCCCGGATATGGCAGCGATAGGGCCGGTTGCTGCCGTCCGACACCAGATATATGCCGAATTCGCCCTTGGGGCTTTCGGTCGCCACATAGACTTCGCCGGCCGGCACCTTGAAGCCCTCGGTATGCAGCTTGAAATGGTTGATGAGCGCTTCCATCGACCGCTTCATGTCGGCGCGCTTCGGCGGCACCACCTCGAAGCGTTCGCGCGCCAGCACCGGCTCGCCCTCGCAATGTTGCAGCCGGTGCAGGCACTGAAGGATGATTTTCAGCGACTGGCGCATTTCCTCGCAGCGCACCACCCAGCGGTCATAGCAGTCGCCGTTCTTGCCAACCGGAATCTCGAACTCGAGATCGGCGTAGCATTCATAGGGCTGGCTTTTCCGCAAATCCCAGGGGATTCCAGAAGCGCGCAGGCACGGCCCGGTAAAGCCCCTGGCGATGGCGTCCCTGGCGCTGATGACGCCGATGTCGACGTTCCTTTGCTTGAAGATGCGGTTCTCGGCCAGAACGACGATCACGTCGTCGATCATCCTCGGCATTTCTTCGGCAAAGACGCGGATGTCCTCGGCCAGGCCGGCCGGCAAATCCTGGTGGACGCCGCCGACGCGGAAATAGGCGGCGTGCATCCGCGCCCCCGAGACGCGCTCGGAAAAGCGGTAGATTTTTTCGCGCTCGGCGAAGAACCAGAGAATGGGGGTGAGCGCGCCCACGTCCATGCCGTGCGAACCGAGATTCAGCAGATGGTTCGAGATCCGCATCAACTCGGCCCAAAGCACGCGGATCAGTTGCGCCCGCATCGGCACCTCGATGCCCAGCAGCTTCTCGATCGCCAGCACGTAAGAGTGCTCCATCGACATCGGGCTGCAATAATCGAGGCGGTCCATATAGGGGAGCGCTTGCAGATAGGTCTTGTATTCGCAGAGCTTTTCCGTGCCGCGGTGCAGCAGCCCCACATGCGGGTCGGCCCGCTCGACCAGTTCGCCGTCCAGCTCCAGCACCAGGCGCAGCACGCCGTGCGCCGCCGGGTGCTGCGGGCCGAAATTGATCATGTAGTTCTGGATCTTGGTTTCGTCGGACACCAGCGTCGGGTCGATTTCCTTGCCGTCCAGAAGTTCGGGGATCACGGCGCCGGTCATTGGCCGTTCTCCGCTGCCTTTTCATCGCCCGGAAGCGTCAGATCGCCTTCCCAGGGGCTTAGAAAATCGAAATTGCGGTAATCCTGCTTCAGCCGCACCGGCGCATAGACGACGCGCCCCTGCTCTTCCGAATAATGCAGCTCGACATGGCCGGTCAGCGGGAAATCCTTGCGGAACGGATGCCCTTCGAAGCCGTAATCGGTGAGAATACGGCGAAGATCGGGGTTGCCTTCGAAGGAAACGCCAAAGGTGTCCCACACCTCGCGCTCCAGCCAGCCGGCGTTCGGGAACAGCGTCACCACCGACGGCACCGGCTCCCGCTCGGCGACCCGCACCTTGACGCGCACGCGGCGGTTGTGGCGCATGCTGAGCATATGGTAGCTGACATCGAAGCGGTTTTCGCGCTCGGGGTAATCGGCGCCGGCAATGTCCATCAACTGCTCGAAGGCCAGGTCGGGGGCGTCGCGCAGCCGCTCCAGCACCCGGAACAGCGCCAGACGCTCGACCACCAGCGTCAGCTCGCCGACCGACTCGACCATTTCCAGCAGCGAATCCTCGAGCAGAGCGCCAACGCGGGCGACCGTGCCTTCGTTGCCGGCCATGACGGGAAGATGCGACATGCCCGGCCCTATCGTTCAAAACTGCTGGCGCGGCGGATTTTCCGCTGCAAGGCCATGATGCCGTAAATCAGCGCTTCGGCGGTCGGCGGGCAGCCGGGCACATAGATGTCGACGGGAACGATGCGGTCGCAGCCGCGCACCACCGAATAGCTGTAGTGGTAATAGCCGCCGCCGTTGGCGCAACTGCCCATGCTGATCACATAACGCGGTTCCGGCATCTGGTCGTAGACACGGCGAAGCGCCGGCGCCATCTTGTTGCAGAGCGTGCCGGCGACGATCATCACATCCGACTGGCGCGGCGAGGCGCGGGGCGCGGCGCCGAAGCGCTCCATGTCATAGTCGGGCATCGAGGCGTGCATCATCTCGACGGCGCAGCAGGCGAGGCCGAAGCTCATCCACCACAGCGAACCGGTGCGCGCCCAGGTGGTGATCTCTTCGAGACTGGCCACCAGAAAGCCCTTGTTGGAGATTTCCGTGTCCACGTCGGCCAGAAACTGGTCCTGCCGGGCCGGATTCCGGCCGGAGGGGCCGCGCGGCAGCGGCGCGCCGTCGGCGGCCACCAGGCCGGAGGCGGAAGCAGAATCCGTCATTCCCAATCCAGCGCTCCCTTCTTCCATTCATAGATGAAGCCGATGGTGAGGATGGCAAGGAACAACATCATCGCCCCCCAGCCGAAATAAAGTTCCGGGCCCAGATGCTTCAGGCTGACCGCCCAGGGAAACAGGAAGGCGACTTCAAGGTCGAAAATGATGAACAGGATCGACACCAGATAGAAGCGCACGTCGAAACGGCCGCGCGCCGAGGAAAAGGCCGGAAAGCCGCTTTCATATTCGGCCAGCTTGTCGACATAGGGCTTGCTGGTTTTCATCACGTTCGACAGCAGGATCGGCAGCCCCGCGAACGCCATCGCGAAGGCGATGGCGATGCCGAGAAAAAGAAGGATCGGCAAATAGCCGAGGCCGATATCGGAAAATTCCTGCATGCTGTGTCTCTAGGGGCGGCGGCGAGTCGCGGCAAGCCTCGGCGGTGTCGCCGCGACAGAAATCCCGCGGCGGTTCGGCGCAGAACCGCGCAGTGATCGGGTCAGTGATCGGATCGGCGGCCGGATCAACGAATCGCCTCGGCGACCAGGCGGTGCAGCCGGGAATGGATCTGATCGTTGCCGGCCAAGATCTCCCGCCGCTCGACCATACGTTCGCCGCCGCGATAGTCGGTGACGAAGCCGCCGGCCTCTTTCACCAGCAACATCCCGGCGCTGACATCCCAGTGCGACAGCCCCTGTTCGAAAAAGCCGTCGAACCGGCC
>CAYYGQ010000055.1:0-10425 GCA_964471485.1 uncultured Sandaracinobacter sp.
TTGCCCCGTCGCCGGTTTTCAAGACCGGTTCCTTAAACCACTCGGACACTCTTCCACGCCGTTTCGGGGCTGGCAGCTTACGACAGGCCTATGGGCGAAAACACCCGGCAAACCTGACCCATGCCAACCCCTTGTAACCACACTTCTATTTCCGCGCATAGGTCGCTAGCTCCAGCAGCTTTCAAAGCCGCTGCCCCAAATCCGCTCGGCCGTCTGTCCGGTGGCGGCGGTCATAGGCGATGGATGGGTGTTTCGGGAAGCGATTTCCGCCGTTTGCTCGTGGACGCGGCGTTCACGGCGCCGTCCGCGACGGATTGCACGGATTGCAACGCGCGGAGATTGCGGATGTTGTGGCGGAACAAGATTTCCGTTAAGGATAATGGCAGAGACGCTGCTTCCGGGGGAGACGGAGGGAACAGCGCGTCCGCGGGGCATTGGATGGCCGGGACAAATACAGAGGACAAGCCGGGCAGGGCGATCGCCATTTCCCGCGCATTGCTGTTTGAGTGGTGGCCCGGCAGGTTCGTCGGGCAGCAGACGAGGGGGTATTCATGCTCGACACACCCGGCGTTTACATACAGGAAATTCCAAGCGGCAGCGCGCCGATCGCCGGCGTTGCCACGTCGAACACCGCCTTCGTCGGCGTGCTGGCGCGCGGCCCGGTCGGCAGGGCTGTCCGCGTCACCTCGTGGGGCGAATTCGAACGAGTCTTCGGCGGTCTCCACGCCAGTTGCGAAACCAGCTATGCGGTCCGCAACTATTTCCTGAACGGCGGCGGCGTTGCCTTTATCGTCCGGGCGGAAAATGGCGCCGAGGCGGCTTCGCTGGTGCTGCCGCCGGCCGACGGCGGGCTGGCGCTGCTTGCCTCCTCGCCCGGAAGCTGGGGCAACGATCTTTGCGCCGGCATCGCCCGCGCCGCCGACGCCACGGATCGGTTCGATCTGCTGCTGCGCCTCTATCGCGGCGAAGATGTCGTCCGCGAGGAAGCCTATGCCGGGCTGTCGACCGATGTCGATCATCCCCGCCATATTCTCCGCGTGCTGGCGGCGGAAAGCCAGCTTGCCGTGGTGGACGAAGACGAAGAGATCGCCCTTCCGGCCGCCACGGTCTCTGCCGGCGCTGCGGTCGAATCGCTCGACGGGTTGCGCCGGCTGGCCGCCGCCGGGCTGGCCTCTTTCGCCGGCGGCGGCGACGGCGTCTTCCCGGCCGACAACGACGCCTGGCAGGAGGAGGCCGTCGACGCCATCGGCAACGGCATCGACGCGCTCGACTCGATTGTCCCCGATGTCTTCAATCTGATGTGCCTGCCGGATGTTTCGCTTCTCGGGCAGAGCCGGCTGGACGTCGCCGCGCAGATCTACAATGTGGCGAACCGTTATTGCGAGCGCAATTTCGCCTTCCTCATCGTCGATCCGCCGGCGGGCAGCAACCGCGACAACATCGTCGGCTGGACGGCGGAGCTTGGCGCCACCGTCCGCCGCAACGCCGCCCTCTATTACCCGAAGCTGACGGCGCCCGATCCGCTGAACCCGCTTGCCAGCCGCGACTTCGCCCCTTCGGGCGCCGTTGCCGGCATCTTCGCGCGGACGGATGGCGCGCGCGGCGTCTGGAAGGCGCCGGCGGGGACGGCGGCGGGAGTCGCCGGTGGCCGCCCGGCCGACATCATGACCGACCCGCAGCAGGGACCGCTCAATGTGCAGGGCATCAACGTTATCCGCACCTTCCCGGTCTACAACACCATCGTCTGGGGGGCGCGGACGCTGGATGGCGCCGACGCGCTGGCATCGGAATGGAAATATATCCCGGTGCGGCGCCTCGCGCTTCATATCGAGCATTCGCTGCTGCGCGGCCTGCAATGGGTGGTGTTCGAGCCGAACGATGAGCCTTTGTGGGCCTCGGTGCGGCTGAACGTCACCGCCTTCATGAGCCAGTTGCACCGCCAGGGCGCCTTTCAGGGGGCCTCGGCGCGCGATGCCTTTCTGGTGAAGTGCGACAGCGAGACGACCACCCAGGCCGACATCAACCTCGGCATCCTCAACATCCTTGTCGGCTTCGCGCCGGTCAGGCCGGCCGAATTCGTCCTGCTGCGGATCCAGCAGCGCATGCAGAGCAGCAACTGAAAGGGGGCCGGTCATGGCACAGTTCAGCGTTAATGCCACCCGTTTCGACCCCTACAAGAATTTCCGTTTCCGGGTGAAATGGGATGGCCGTTACGTCGCCGGCATTTCCAAGGTGTCGGCGCTGAAGCGCACGACCGAGGTGGTCGAGCATCGCGAAGGCGGCGACCCCTCGGTGTCGCGGCGAAGCCCGGGGCGCACCAGCTTCGAAGCCATCACGCTGGAACGCGGCGTCACCCACGATGTCGAGTTCGAGCAATGGGCCAACAAGGTGTGGAATTACGGCGCCGGCGCCGGCGCCGAGGTGTCGCTGAAGGATTTCCGCAAGGATCTGATCCTCGATTTCTTCAACGAAGCCGGGCAACTGGTGCTGTCCTACCGCATTTTCCGCGCCTGGGTATCGGAATATCAGGCGCTTCCAGAACTCGACGCCAATGCCAACGCCGTCGCCATCCAGTCGATCAAGCTGGAGAATGAAGGCTTCGAGCGCGATTACGACGTGGCCGAACCGGCCGAGATTTCCTTCCTCGAACCAGTCGCCTGAGCGGTGGGCGCGGGGTACCATGCGGGATGCTGAGGCGCTTTTCGATCTCTATACGCAAGGGGCGCGGCTGGACGCGCTTGGCCGCGCCGCCCTTCTTGGCGGGCTGGTGGCCGGCGAAGACGCCCGCACTCTGCCGCTCGGCGAACTCGACCGCCGGATCTGGCGGCTGAGGGAGGAGTTTTCCGACTTCGGCGCCAATGCGACCGAGGCGACCAAGGCGACCGAGGCGGCCTGCCATTGCCCGGAATGCGGCGCCCGGCTGGAATTCGCCATCCCCGAGGACTTCACGATTCCGGCCGCGGCGGCGGACCACGCCACGCTGGCCTTTGCCGGCAACATCCACCATCTGCGGATGCCGACGCTGGGCGATTTCGGCCCCGAGGGCTTGCGGAAACACCGCCTCGGTGACGGGCCGTGGGAAGACGCGGAGTTCGCCGCCCGCGCCGCCGACGCACTGCGGCAAAGCGACCCGGCGCTTGGCTTCGCGCTTGCCATGCGCTGCCCGGACTGCGGCGCCGACTTCGAGCAGCCGTTCGACCCATCGGCCTTCTGCTGGGCGGAAATCGAGGAATGGGCGCTGCAACTGGTGACGGAGGTGACGCGGCTGGCCGCCGCCTTCGGCTGGAGCGAGCGGGCCATTCTTGCCATGGCGCCCGGCCGCCGCGCCCTCTATCTGGCGGAGGTCGGCGCATGAGCCTGTTCGACCTGCTGGGCGAGCGCTTCCGCGCCGCCCCCGCCATCCTGCCGCGTCGCCGCCAGCGCTTCGAAGGCGACGAGGGCAGGATCGACCTCGGCGAGGAACCGGCGCCGCCGCCGCCGTCCGCCGCTGCAACGGCGCCGCGCCGCGCCCGTGCCGCGCCGTTGGCGCCGGAAGAGGGACCGGAGGAGGGGCCGGCGCCAACAGCTGCCCGGCGCCCGCCCGCCCGCGCCCGGAACGGGCCGCCACGGCAGGATGCGGCCGGCCCGGCGCCGGTTGCGGCCGCCGCCGGGGCGCCGCCGCCGCCGCTCGTCGACCGGGCGAACCCGGCGCCGCCCGGCCGCCCGGCGGCGGCCGCGCCTTTTCCCCGCCCGCACCAGGCGCCGCTTCGGCCGGAGGCGCCGCCGTCGGTTTCCCGGCAAGCTGCTCGGGCGGCGCCCATCGCCCCGCGCCAGGCGGCCCCTCTGCCGGCAGAGGCGCCGCCGCCCGTCGCGCATCCGGCCGCCGCGGCCCTGCCGCCCCGCGCGCCGCCGCCGGGCCGAACGGCGCCGGGCGCCGAAGCGAAGCGGGCAATCGCCGCCGCGCCGCCGCCGGCGCTGGAACCGCCGCCCGGCGCGGCGCCGCCGTCGAGCGCCATCGAAATCCATATCGGCCGCATCGAGGTGGCGGCTCCGAAGCCGGCGCCAGCGCCGCCGCCCGTCGCCGCCAGGCCGGCGCCACGGCCGGGCGGCGCCACGCGGCCGTCGCTCGCCGACTATCTCGGCTGGAAGCGCTGATGTCGAACGCCCTTGCCATGGCCGCGGTGACGGCGGTGCTGAAGGATCGCCTGAACGACGGGCTGCTGAACGCCAATCTCGATGCCGTCGGCCAGTTCCGCGTCACCTCGTCGCCGCCCGACAAGCTGGACGGCGACGGCACGGCGGAGAATCGTCTCAACCTCTATCTCTGGAACGCCACCCGGAACGCCGCCTGGGCCAACCAGCGCCTGCCGTCCAGAAGCAGCGGCGGCGACCGCATCGACAATCCCTATCTGGCGCTCGACCTTCATTATCTGCTGACGGCGACCGGCTCCGAGGATCTGAACGCCGAGATCCTGCTCGGCTATGGGATGCAGGTGCTGCACGAAACTCCGGTGCTGACCCGTGCCGACATTCGCGCCTCGCTTGGCGGCGACGACCCCGCGGTCGACGCCACCTTGCTGCCGGCGCCGCTGCGGCTGCTGGCGGCGGCCGACCTTGCCGACCAGTTCGAGCAGATCCGCATCACCCTCGCCATGCCCGAGGGCCGGGGCCCGGGGCAGATGGAAATGCTCGGCAATCTCTGGTCGGCCTTTTCGGCGCCGCTCCGGGCGTCCGCTCTTTATCAGGTGTCGTGCGTGCTGATCGAAAGCCGCCGGCCGGCGCGGCCGTCGCTTCCGGTGCTGACCATCGGCGGCCGCACGGCGCCCTTGCAGAATCCGCGCATCCTTCGCGTGGCGGCGATTGCCGCGCCCGGCGATCTGCCCGACCGGCAGGCGGCCATCCTGCCCGGCGGCTGGCTGGCGATCGAGGGCACGGCGCTGAAGAATGAACGGCTGCGGCTGATGCTTGGCAGCCGCCAGCTCGCGCTCCCGCCCGACGAACGGATCGGCGACCGGCGCATCGACGTGGCCCTGCCCGCCGACCAGCCGGCGGGGATCGTCCGCCTGATGGTCGAGCATCTGTTCGTTCCATCCGCCGGGCAGGCCGAGCGCCTGTGGGAACGCTCGAACGCCTTTCCCTTCTTCGTGCTGCCGGTGGTGGCCTCGGTCGCGGTGCACGGCGCCGTCAGCGCCGGCCGCTTCGCCGGCGAAGTGGTGGTGACGCTTGCCCACAGGATCGGTCCCCGGCAGCGGGCGACCCTGTTGCTGCACCCGTTGCCGGGCGGCGCCGAACAGGGATTTTCCGCGCCGGCGGCCATCGTCGAGGGGACGGACAACCAGCTTCGCGCCACCCTCGCCGATGCGGCGGCCGGCCGCTATGTGCTGCGGGTGGACATCGACGGCGCGTCGAGCCTGCCGTCGCTCGGGCCGCAGGGCTTCGACGCGCCGGTCGCGGACCTCGATCCATGAGCCGGGATCCATGACCCGGCACCAACCCATGCGGGCGGCGGCCGATCCGGCGCTGGCGCTGGCCGGCGCCCATGCGGTGGCGCTGCTTTCCGGCCGGGAGAGCGAGCCTCTGGAACTGCAACTGGCCGGGCTTGCCGAAGCGGCGGCCAGCCCGCTTTCCGGCCTGGTGCGCCGCTTCGGGCTTGGCCCGCTCGACCTCGACCTGTTCGTCATCGTCGCCGCGCCGGAACTGGGGGTGAAGGCGGCGACGGCGCTTTCCGCCCATCCGCTGGCGCTCGACGGGCGGGCGACTCCGGCGCTCTGCCGCGCGATCCTGGGGCCGGCGGCCGCTCCGGCGCTGGCCGCGACCGGGCTGCTGCGGCAGGGCCTGCTGGTGGACATGCTGCCGGGCGCCGGCTTTGCCGAGCGGCGGCTGGCTGTTCCCGAAGCGGTGGCGGCCGCCCTGGCCGGCGCCCCCGGCCCGGATCCATTGCTGGCCGGCGCGCTTTCTTCCTGCGCCTCTCTTGCAGCGCATGGCGGATCGCGGCCGGAAACCGCCCTGCTGGCCGCAGCGCTGCTGCGGACGGGAGAGAGCGATCCGCCGCCGATCCTGCACCTTGCCACCGACGATCCGTGGCTGGCGGCCAGTGTGGCGGCGGCGGCGGCCGGGCGCGTCGGGCTTGGCCTGGTGGCGCTGGAGCCGGCGCTGCTGCCGCCGGGGGTCGATCCGGCGCGGGCGGCGCGCCTCTTGAACCGCGACGTGGTGCTGACGGGCGCCGCCGTCCTCGTTCCGGCCAGCGCCGACGGCTGCCTGATCGCCGACCGGCTGCGGGCGCCGGCCGTCCTCTGGGGGCTGGCGCCGGTGCGAACGCTGCGGCCGCTGGCAACCCTTGCCCCCGCCCGTGGCGCCGGCGCCGGCGAAACAGCGGCAAGGGACGCCCGCGCCAGCCACGGTGCCGGCTTTGCCGCAAGCCTGCCGATGCTGCTGCAAAGACAGCAGGCAAAGGGGCTTGAGGGGCTGGCCGAACGAATCGAGCCGCAGGCGGCGTGGAGCGACCTGGTGCTGCCCGAGGCGCAACTGGCGCAATTGCGGCAACTGGCCGCCAGCCGCCGCCATTCGGGCCGGGTGCTTGGCGACTGGGGCTTTCGCGGCAAGTCGGCGCGCGGTCTGGCGCTCACCGCACTTTTCAGCGGTCCCTCCGGCAGCGGCAAGACCATGGCCGCCGAAATCCTCGCCCGCGAACTGTGCGAGGACGACCTGTGCAAGGACGGCGGCGCCCTGGCGCTCTACCGCGTCGATCTCGCCGCGCTCATCTCGAAATATATCGGCGAGACGCAGAAGAACATCGGCCGCATCTTCGACGCCGCCGAGGCGGCCGGCGCCGTGCTGCTGTTCGACGAGGGCGAGGCCATTTTCGCCCGCCGCAGCAGCGAAGTGAAGGACAGCCACGACCGCCACGCCAATTCGGAAACCTCCTATCTGTTGCAGCGCCTCGAAAGCTATGGCGGCATCGCCATCGTCACCACCAATCTGCGCGCGGCGGTGGACGACGCCTTTCTGCGCCGCTTCCGGGCCGTCGTCGATTTTCCCTTCCCCGATGCCGGCCAGCGCGCCCGCATCTGGAAAAGCGTGCTGCCGGACGGGCTGCCGCGCGAAAACATCGACTTCGAGGCGCTTTCGAGGCTCGCCGTCACCGGCGGCTTCATCCGCTCGATCGCGCTGACGGCGGCCTTTCTCGCCGCCGAATCGGACGGTCCCCTCACCATGCGGCATCTGGAACGGGCGGCGCGGCAGGAATATGGCAAGCTCGGGAAGCCGCTTGCGGAAGCGGAACTGCGGGGCTTCCGATGAGCGGCGCCATCACCGTCCACATCGACACGCTGGCCTTTCCGGGCATGGGCTCGCTGGAGGCCCGCCGCGCGACGAGCGCCTTCGAAGCGGAATTGCAGGCGCTGCTGGAGCGGCACGGCCTGCCGCCCGGCCGCAGCTCGGCCGACCTTGCGCGGATCGACCTCGGCCGCCTCGCCGTCGGCCCCGGCACGCCCGAAGCGGTGGGCCGCGCCATCGCCCGCGCCCTCTTCGACCGGGTGGCGGCATGAGCGTCCGCCACCCCGTCAAAGCGGCGGCGCCCGAAGCAAAGCGCGCCAGCCCGCGCTGGAAAGTGGTGGCGCAGGGAGAGCGGACGGCCGAGCGCCGGCCGGCGGCCGACCATATCCCCCTGGCGCAGTTGCGGAGCCTCGCCCCGCCCGCGGTGGAGCAGGTGCCGCTTCCCCATGCGGCGGAACTTGCGGATCTGTTCGCCGGCAGCCTGCCGGAGGTCGAGGTGTGCACCGGGCCGCTGGTCGAAGCGGCGCTCGACCGCGAGGGGGCGGAAGCCGCGACGGGCGACGGCGTGCTTTACCTTCGCCGCGATGCGCCGCTGCCGGTGATCGCCCATGAACTGACGCATGTGCTGCAAGGAAGGCAGCCGGGCGATCCCCAGCTCTCCGCCGAGGAAGAGGCCGGCCGTGCCGAGTGGCGGGCGATGCAGGGGGAGGCGCTGCCGCCTGTGCTGGCCGGGCTTGCCCCCGGCGCGCTTGCCTTTCGTGCGCTGGGCGCGCCCGCGGCGCCGCCGGTCTCTGGATCCGCGCCGCCGGGCACGGCGCCGGCACCGCCCCGGCCCACGCCGGCCGCCGTTCGATCGGGGGGGGCGGAGGCGGCCAGCGCCCCGGCCGCCCCAGCCGCCCCCGTTGCCGCGTCGCCACGGCTCGAGGCCGCCCCGGCGCCCGATGTCGACGCCGACGCCGCCACGGCCGGGGCGGACGCGGCGCTGGCAGCACTGGCCGCGCTGGACGCCGCAGAAGACGCCGATGCGGTGCTGGCGGCCTTTGCCGCCGCCCCTCCTTCGGTGAAGGCAAGCGAGGCGGCCGGTCTCGGCGCTCGGGTGGAGGCGGCCTCGGCCCGTGCCCGCGCCGCCGAGGAAGCGGCCCTTCCAGACCTCGAAGCGCGGATGACGCCGGGCGAGGCGCTGCCGGAGGCGCCGCCCGTTCGGGCGCCGGCGGCCGGGGTCGGGGCGCTGGAAGCGGCGGCGCCGCCACCGCCGCCGCTCCCGCAACTGGCGCCGACGCCGGACCCCGGCCGCGCCGCCGCCAACGGGGCGCTGGGGGCATGGTTCGAACGCGATTTTGCCCCCGGCGACCAGCGCGGCCTGCAACGCGCGCTAGGCGGCGTCACCACCAGCGACGCCGCGGTCGACAGCGCGGCCGGAGAGCGGCCCGCTGTGCCGCTCGAAGGGCAGAGCGACCCGGCCAGGATCGACGACCAGCAGCAAGCCGCCGCCACCCAGGCCGACGCGGCGCGGCAGGGGGCGATGCAGGCGGTGCTCGACGGTCCCGGCCCGGAGCGGGCGCAACTGCGCGAAATGGCGGAAAGCATCGCCCTGCCGGCGGCGGCTCCGGGCGAGCCGGCGGCGATGGCCGCCGTCGCCAGCGCCGCCGCATTCGCGGCAAAGCCGCTCGACGCCGCGACGGTGGCCATGTTCGACCGCGCCCATGCCCCGGCCATGGAGGCATCGCTCGCCGCCGCCAACGACGAAATGCGCGCGGCGGCGGCAACGCGAGAGCAGGACCGCGCCGCCGAGCTTGCCCATGCCGAGGAAGAGCAGGCCCGCCTGAACCGCGACGCCGACGAACGGCAGCGCGACGAAGTGATCGCCCGCCGCGCCGACATCCAGCAGGCGCGGCAGCAGACGCTGGACGAACAGGCGGCGGAGGCGAACGATCTTCGCGCCGAAGCGGCGACCGCCCGCGCCACGGCGCGCGCCGATGTCGAGGCGGAGGTGTCGCGGACGGAGGCGCAAATCGACTCCGACTTCGCCGAGGCCGAGGCGCGGGCAGAGGCGGAAGTCGCCGGCGGCGAGCGCGAGGCCGGCGCCGCCCGCGACGCCGCCGCGCGCGAGGCGGACAATGCCAGCTGGTGGGATCGCGCCGTCAACTGGGTGAAGCAGCAGCTCGACCGGCTGACCGCCGCCATCAACGCCATTTTCGATGCCGTGCGCGCCGCCGTTCGCGCCATCATCGACACGGTGAAGGAAGCGGCCCTTGCCCTGATCGACGCCGCCGCCGGCCTGTTGAAGGGCATCATCGAAGCCTTCGGCGCCCTGCTTCACGAACTGGTCGACCGGCTGCTGGCCGATGTGTTCCCGGAACTGGCGGCGGCCTTGAACGCCGCCATCGACGCCGCCGTCGAGGCGGCGACGGCCATGATCGACGACATCGCCGCGACCCTGAAGGCGGCGGTCGAATTTCTGGCGGCGGCGCTGGCGGCGGCGCTCGACGCCGTGCTCGCCGCCTGGCAGGCGGCGGCGAACG
Source organism: uncultured Sandaracinobacter sp. (assembly GCA_964471485.1). GTDB lineage: Bacteria > Pseudomonadota > Alphaproteobacteria > Sphingomonadales > Sphingomonadaceae > Sandaracinobacteroides. The sequence goes on from CAYYGQ010000055.1 coordinate 9,777, forward strand.
CGGCGCTGACGCTGGCGGCGGCGGCGCTGACCGGCGACTGGGCGGCCCTGGCCCGCCTCATCCTGACACCGATCCTGCAAGCGCTTGGAATCGATCCCGACAGCTTTTTCCAGATGTTCGAGCGGGCGGCGCAGGCGCTCGACAGCATCGTCGACGATCCGTCCGGCTTTGTCGGCAACCTGCTGGAGACGGTGAAGGGCGGCGTGCGGAAATTCGCCGACAACTTCCCCCACCATCTCGTCTCGGGGATCATCCTCTGGCTGGCCGGGCCGCTTGGAAGCGGCCTCCAGATGCCGGCGCAGTTCGACCTTTACGGCCTGCTGGATGTGGCGCGGCAGGTGGCCGGGCTGACGCTGGAAACGGTCCGCAGGGTGGCGGTGAGGGTGCTTGGCGAAAGCGCCGTCGAAAAGATCGAAGTCGTGCTGCGCTATATCGGCGCCCTTGTCACCGGCGGCTGGTCCGGTCTCTGGGAACAGCTGTCGAGCGATCTCGCCATGCTGCGCGACCTGGTGCTGGGGCAGATCAAGGATTTCCTGCTGGAAAAGGTGGTGATGGCGTCGGTGCTCTGGCTGGCCAGCATGTTCAACCCGGTCGGCGCGCTGGTGAAGCTGGTGATGACCATCTGGAACTTCATCCAGTTCCTGCGCGC
>CAYYGQ010000056.1:0-10307 GCA_964471485.1 uncultured Sandaracinobacter sp.
CGATGGCGCCGGCTACGATATCGAAAGTTTCCGGCCGGATGGCGCGCCGCGTCTGGTCGAGGTGAAAACCACCAACGGCTGGGAGCGCATGCCCTTTCACATCAGCCGAAACGAACTGGCGGTCGCCGAACGGTGCCGTTCCGAATGGGTGCTGTTGCGTATCTGGAATTTCAATCGTGAGCCGCGAGCGTTCGAACTGTACCCGCCGCTCGACCGCCACGTATCGCTGACGGCCACCCTGTTCGAAGCCGGGTTCGGTTGATCATGCTTCGCCCCCCGGGCGCCTTCACGGGCGACCGGCGCCATCACCCATCCTCGGCCAGCGCCTTCAGTTCGTAGAGCAGGTCGAGGGCGGCGCGCGGGCTTAGGCCGTCGGGGTGGATTTCGCCGAGGCGCGCCCGCAGCGCGTCCTCGGCGGCGGGCGGCGGCGGGGCCGCCGCGAACAGCGGCAATTCCGACAGCGCCTCGCGGGCGTTCCGGCCCGCCTCGCCCTGTTCGAGGCGGGCCAGAATCTCGCCGGCGCGCGCCAGCACCTCTGCCGGCACGCCGGCCAGCCGCGCCACATCAAGCCCGAAGCTGCCCGGCGCCGCCCCCGCCACCACTTCGTGCAGGAACAGCAATTCCCCCCGCCACGGCCGGGTGACGAGCGAGCGCAGCGCCAGATGCGGCAGGCGGCCGTGCAGGGCCGCCAGTTCGTGATAATGGGTGGCGAACAGGGCGCGGGCCTCGATGTTGTCGTGGATGCGCTCCAGAATGGCCCAGGCCAGCGCCAGCCCGTCCCAGGTGGCGGTGCCGCGCCCCACTTCATCCAGCAGCAGCAGCGAGCGATCGGTGGCGCCGTTCAAAATGGCCGCCGTCTCCACCATTTCCACCATGAAGGTGGAGCGCCCCTCGGCCAGATTGTCGGCGGCGCCGACCCGGCTGTAGAGCCGGTCGACGAGACCGATGCGGGCGGCCAGCGCCGGCACGAAGCTTCCGGCCTGCGCCAGCACGGCAATGAGGGCGTTCTGGCGCAGAAAGGTGGATTTCCCGCCCATGTTGGGGCCGGTCACCAGCCAGAGGCGGGCGTCCGCTTCCAGCCGGCAGTCGTTTGGAACGAAGGCCCGGCCTTCGCCCTCGAGCGCCGCTTCCACCACCGGATGGCGGCCGCCGCTGATGTGGAAATCCAGCCCCTCCGTCAGTTGCGGCCGCACCCAGGAACGGCGGACGGCCAGCTCGGCGAGCGCCGCCGAGCGGTCGATCATGGCCAGCGAATCGGCGACCCGGCCAATCGCCGCCGCCGCCACCACCCCTTCGCGGCCCAGCCGCTCCAGATGCGCCGCCTCCAGCGCCAGCGCCTCGTTCCTGGCGGTGGCGATGCGCTCGGCCAGACGATTGAGCGCGTCGGTGTCGAAGCGAACGGCGCTTGCCAGCGTCTGCCGGTGGCGGAATCCGGCCAGCGCCCGCAGGCTTTCCGCCGCGCGCGCCGGCACCTCGACATGATAGCCGACGACATTGTTGTGGCGAATCTTCAGCGCCTGGATTCCGGTCTCGGCCTTCAGCCGCGCTTCCATGGCGGCGAGCGCGGCGCGGCCGTCCTGCGCCAGCAGGCGCGCCTCGTCGAGGGCGCGGTCAAACCCCTCGCGGATGACGCCGCCGTCGGCGGCGGTCGGCGGCGGGCTGTCCACCAGCGCCGCGCGCAACGCCGCCAGCAGCGCCGGCGGCGGCCGAAGGCCGTCGCGCGGCGGCTGGAGCGACGCCGGCGCGCCGCCGCGCACCGCCGCATCGAGCAGCGCGCCCAGCTCCTCGGCGGCGGCGAGGCCGTCGCGCAACGCCCCGAAATCGCGCGGCGACGACCGCGCCGCCGCGATCCGCCCCAGCGCCCGGGCCAGATCGGGCGCCCGCTTCAGCAGGTCGCGCACCCCGGCCCGAAGCGCATGGTCGCTGGAAAACCATTGCACCAGATCGAGCCGCCCCTCGATCTCGGCAAGATCGAGCGACGGCGCCGCCAGTTCGCCGGAGAGCAGGCGGCCGCCGGCCGCCGTTCGGCAGAGGTCGATGGTTGAAAGCAGGCTCGCCCTGCCGTCCACCAGTTCGAGGCTGCCGCGGGTGGCGGCGTCGATCGCCATGCGCCCGGCGGAACTGACGTTCTTCGGCGGCTTCAGCAGCAGCGCCGCCCCCCGCGCCGTCGCCCGCAGATGGGCAAGCAGGCCGCCGGCGGCGGCCAGGCTTTCGCGCCCGAAGCCGCCGAAGCCGTCCAGCGTCTTCACCCCCAGCATGTCCAGCAGTTGCCGGACGGCGGCGGCGCTGTCGAAGCGCGCCGCCGGCAGCAGCGTCGCGCCTTCGCGCGCCGAATCGGTCGAATCGGTCGAATCATCCGGGAACAACAGCTCGGCCGGGGCCAGCCGCGCGATCTCGTCCTCGACCGCCGCCGCCGGCACCGTCGACAGCAACAGGTCGCCGGTGGAGATGTCGGCCCAGGCAAGGCCGGCGCCGCCAGGCCCCGGAAACACCGACAACAGCCAGTTCGGCCGCCGACCGTCGAGCAGGCGTTCCTCGGTCAGCGTGCCGGGGGTGATGACGCGCACGATGGCGCGCTCGACCACCGCCTTCGAGCCGCGCTTTTTCGCCGCCGCCGGATCCTCGGTCTGCTCGGCGATGGCGATGGCGAAGCCCGCCTTCACCAGCCGCGCCACATAGGCTTCGTGCGAATGGACCGGCACGCCGCACATCGGCAGCGGCTTGCCCAGATGCGTGCCCCGGTGCGTCAGCGCGATGTCGAGCGCGGCGGCGGCCGTTGCCGCATCGTCCAGGAACAGTTCGTAGAAATCGCCCATGCGGAACAACAGCAGCGCCCCCGGCACTTCGGCGCGCAACCGCAGATATTGCCGCATCATGGCTGTCATGCCCTTGTCGGGGGCGCCGGGGGCGCCGGGGGTGTCGCCGTCGTTTCTGTCGATTGCCGTCGTCATTTCGCACGCCTATCAATAAAGCAATACAAACAACAACGAGAGGATTGCAGGTGAACGAGATCAAGGGCGAACGACCGGCCTTTTCCGACCGGGAGGCGCTGCTGTTCCATTCGGCGCGGCGCCCCGGCAAGATCGAAGTGATCGCCTCGAAGCCGATGGCAACGCAGCGCGATCTGTCGCTCGCCTATTCGCCGGGTGTTGCCGTGCCGGTGCTGGCCATCGCCGAAGACCCGAACACCGCCTACGACTATACTTCGAAGGGCAATCTGGTCGCCGTCATCTCGAACGGCACCGCCATCCTCGGCCTCGGCAATCTGGGCGCGCTGGCCGCAAAGCCGGTGATGGAAGGCAAGGCCGTCCTCTTCAAGCGCTTCGCCGATGTCGACTCCATCGACATCGAACTGAACACCGAGGATCCCGACCGCCTCATCAACGCCATCGAGCTGATGGAGCCGAGCTTCGGCGGCATCAACCTCGAAGACATCAAGGCGCCCGAGTGCTTCATCATCGAGCAGACGCTGCGCGAGCGCATGCAGATCCCGGTGTTCCACGACGACCAGCACGGCACGGCGATCATCACGGCGGCCGCCCTCATCAACGCCTGCCACCTGACCGACCGCCGCCTCGCCGACATCCGCGTCGTGGTGAACGGCGCCGGCGCCGCCGCCATCGCCTGCACCGAACTGATCAAGGCCATGGGGGTGCCGCGCGACCATGTCATCATGTGCGACCGCCACGGAGTCATCTGGCAGGGCCGCGAAGAGGCGATGGACCAGTGGAAGTCGGCGCACGCCGTCGTCACCGACAAGCGCAGCCTGGCCGAGGTGATCGCCGGCGCCGACGTATTTCTGGGGCTGTCGGCGGCCGGCGCGCTTTCCGCCGAAAATGTCAAGGAAATGGCGCCGTCGCCGATCATCTTCGCCATGGCCAACCCCGAACCCGAAATCCGCCCCGAAGTGGTGAAAAGCGTGCGCCCCGACGCCATCGTCGCCACCGGCCGCTCCGACTATCCGAATCAGGCCAACAATGTGATCGGCTTCCCGTTCATCTTCCGCGGCGCGCTCGACGTTCGCGCCACCAAGATCAACGAGGAAATGAAAGTGGCGGCGGCCGAGGCGATCGCCGCCCTCGCCCGCGAGGCCGTCCCCGACGAAGTGGCCTCCGTCTATGGCGGCAACCAGGTGTTTGGGCCGGACTATATCATCCCCGCCCCCTTCGACCCGCGCCTGATCGAGCGCGTGCCGGCGGCCGTCGCCAGGGCGGCCATGGATTCGGGCGTCGCCCGGAAACCGATCGACGACATGGACGCCTACCAGATGCAGCTGCGGGCGCGCCTCAACCCCACTTCGTCGGCGCTCGCCGCCAGTTTCGAAGCGGCGCGCGCCCGCCACAAGCGGGTGGTGTTCGCCGAAGGCGAACAGGAAGTGGTGCTGCGCGCCGCCGTCGCCTTCCGCGAATCGGGCTATGGCGTGCCGCTCCTCGTCGGCCGCGACGAGCCGATCCGCGCCGCCTTCGTCCGCCTCGGCATCCACGACCCGGAAAATTACCCGATCTACAACAGCGCTATTTCGCCGCTGGTGCCGCAGATGCTCGAACATCTCTACGCGCGGCTGCGCCGCAAGGGCTATCTGAAGCGCGACGTGCAGCGCATGGTCAACAACGAGCGCAATGTTTTCGCCGCCTTGATGGTGGAGATGGGCGAGGCCGACGCCATGGTCTCGGGCGTCACCCGCCACTTCAACCAGGTGATGCGGCAGGTGCAGCTGGTGATCGACCCGGTCGAAGGCCATACGCCGTTCGGCTTCCACATCTTCGCCGGCCGCTCGGGCACCATCCTCATCGGCGACACCAGCGTCACCGAACGGCCGACGGCCCGGCAATATGCCGACGCCGCCATCCAGATGGCGGCCGCCGCCCGGCAGATCGGTCTCGATCCAAGGGTCGCCTTCCTGTCCTATTCCAATTTCGGCAACCCCGAAGGCACCTATCTCGGCAATCTCCGCGACGCCATCGCCATCCTCGACGAAATGAACCCCGGCTTCGAATATGAAGGCGAAATGTCGGTCGACGTGGCCCTGAACCGCTCGATGACGGCGGTCTATCCGTTCAACCGGCTGACCGGGCCGGCGAACGTGCTGGTGATGCCCGGCCTGCAATCGGCCAATATCGCCTCCAAGCTGCTGAAGGAACTGGGCGGCGGCCGCGTCATCGGCCCGGTGCTGACGAACATGCAGAAGCCGGTGCAGATCGTTTCCATGACATCGGGCGCGACCGACATCATGACGCTGGCGGCGCTGGCGGCGGCCGGCATCGCGACATGACCGGCCCGGCGCTGCTGATGATCCACGGCATGTGGGGGCGCCCGTCCGCCTTCACCGCCCTTCGCGCGGATCTGGAAGCGGCCGGGATCCGCAGCGCCGCCGTCACCCTTCCCTTCCACGACGTGCCGGCCGGAGCGCCGCCGCCGGACGGCCTCGGCACCACCCGCCTCGCCGACTATGTGGCGGCTGTCGAACGCGATGCGGCGGCGCTCGACGGCCGCGCCGTTCTCCTCGGCCATTCGATGGGCGGCCTGCTGGCGCAACTGCTGGCCAGCAGGATCCAGCCCGCCGGCCTGATCCTGCTGTCGAGCGCGCCGTCGGCGCAGGCGGCGGGCGGCGCCGCGACCAGCGTTGCCACCATCCGCACCCTCTGCCGGATCCTGGGGCGAAAATGGGGCTGGTGGAACAAGGCCATCCGCTTGGACGAGGACATCGCCAGGGAAAGCATCTTCAACGGCGTGCCCGATTCGGAAACTAATCCGGCGCTCGCCGATCTCACCTGGGATTCGGGCGCGGCGCTCCGGCAGATGGCCGCCCCCTTTCTCGACCCCGACAAGGGCAGCCGCGTCGTCTATGAACGGCTGACCATGCCGAGCCTGGTCATCGCCGGCCGCGACGACCGCATCGTCGATCCGGCGGTGTCGCGCAAGACCGCGCGGCTGCTGGCGGCGGCCGGCGGCCGCGTCGATTACGAGGAATGGCCCGGAACCGGCCACTGGCTGTTTCACGAGGCGGTGCGGCCCAGGCTGGTCGCCGCCATTGCCCGCTTCCTGCGCTCGCTTTGAGGAGCCGCCTCAGCGGTTGGCGGCGGCCCAGCCGGCAAAGCTTGCCCGCGCCCGCGCCGCCAGCGCCGCTTTCCGCGCCCGACCCCGCTGTTCTTTTCCCCGCTGTTCTTTTCCTTTCTGCGCGCCTTCGATGGGCGGAAACAGCCCGAAGTTGACGTTCATCGGCTGGAAGCTGTCGGCAATGGCCTCGCCGGTGATGTGCGCCAGCAGCGCCCCCATCGCCGTGTCCAGCGGCGGCGGCGTCACCGCTTCTCCCTGAACCCGGCGCGCCAGGAACAGCCCGGCCAGCAACCCCATCGCCGCCGATTCCACATAGCCCTCGCAGCCGGTGATCTGGCCGGCAAAGCGGATGCGCGGGTCGGTCTTCAGCCGCAGTTCGCCGTCGAGCAGCGACGGCGAGCGGATGAAGCTGTTGCGGTGCAGGCCGCCGAGACGGGCGAACTCGGCCTGTTCAAGGCCGGGAATGGTGCGAAACACGCGCAATTGCTCGCCGTGCTTCATCTTGGTCTGGAAGCCGACGATGTTCAGCAGCGTGCCCGAGCGATTGTCCTGCCGCAACTGCACCACGGCATAGGGGCGTTTGCCGCTGCGGGGGTCGCGCAGGCCCACCGGCTTCATCGGCCCGAAGCGAAGCGCGTCCTCGCCGCGCGCCGCCATCACCTCGATCGGCATGCAGCCGTCGAAATAGGGGGTGTCGCGCTCGAAGGCGCGAAAGTCGGCGGTGTCCGCCGCCAGCAGCGCCTTGACGAACGCCTGATATTCGTCGCGCGTCATCGGGCAGTTCAGATAATCGCCTTCGCCGGGCGGATGCAGGCCGCCGTCGGCCGCGCCCTTGTCGTAGCGCGACTGCCGCCACACCACCGAGCGGTCGACGCTGTCGGCGTGGACGATGGGGGCGATGGCGTCGAAGAAGGCAAGACTGCCTTCGCCGGTGCGCTGCTCGATGAAGCGGGCCAGATGCTCGGAGGTGAGCGGCCCGGTGGCGATCAGCACATGCGCCCAGTCGGGCGAAGGCGCCTCCACCTCCTCGCGAAGGATTGTGACGAGGGGGTGGGCGGCGAGCGTCGCCGTCACTTCGCCGGCAAAGAGGTCGCGGTCGACGGCAAGGGCGGAGCCGGCCGGCACGCGCGCATGGTCGGCGGCGCGCAGCACCAGCGAGTCGAGATCGCGCATTTCCGCGTGCAGCAGGCCGACGGCATTATAGTCGGCGTCGTCCGAACGGAAGCTGTTCGAGCAGACCAGTTCGGCGAGGCGGTCGGTGCGGTGCGCCGGAGTCGGCCGGACGCCGCGCATTTCATGAAGCACGACGGCAACGCCGCGTTTTGCCAGCTGGAAGGCGGCCTCGGACCCCGCAAGCCCGCCGCCGATGATATGAACCGGTTCCGTCATGCGCGCCTTCTGCCCGCGCCGGCGCCCCACATCAAGGAAAGCATCGGGGAGCACGGCTGACGCCAGCGCTTTCACGGGGCGATTTTCCGGCTATGGTGGCGCGTGGACTTTTATCTCCCCATCGCCGAAATGTCCGTGAACGCGCTGATGATCGTCGCGCTTGGCGGCCTTGTCGGCTTTCTTTCCGGCATGTTCGGCGTCGGCGGCGGCTTCCTCACCACGCCGCTGCTGATCTTCTACGGCATCCCGCCGGCGATCGCCGTCGCCTCGTCGTCGGCGCAGGTGGCGGGCGCCAGCGTCTCGGGGGCCTTCAGCTATTACCAGCGCCGGCAGGTGGATGTGAAGATGGGCGCCGTGCTGGTGGCGGGCGGCATGGTCGGCTCGGTGATCGGCTCCTATCTGTTCACCTGGCTGAAGTCGCTTGGCCAGATCGATGTCACCATCAACCTGATCTATGTGCTGACGCTGGGGTCGATCGGCGGGCTGATGCTGAACGAATCCTGGCGCAGCCTGAAACAGACGCAGAGCGGCGCGCCGCGCGCCACACGGCTTCGCCGCCATCATCCGCTGATCGCGGCGCTGCCGATGAAGATGCGCTTTCCCCGCTCCGGCGTCTATCTGTCGCCGATCGCGCCCTTTCTCGTTGGTCTCTGCGTCGGCATTCTCACCGTCATCATGGGGGTGGGCGGCGGCTTCATCATGGTTCCGGCCATGCTTTATCTGCTGGGCATGGCGGCCGGGATCGTCGTCGGCACCAGCCTGTTTCAGATCGTCTTCGTGACGGCGATCGCCACCATCCTCCACGCCAGCCGCTCGCATACCGTCGATATTCCGCTCGCCCTGCTGCTGCTGGTGGGGGGGGTTATCGGCGCGCAACTGGGGGCGCGCGCCGCGCAACGGCTGCAACCGGAAAAGCTCAGGCTGTTTCTGTCGCTGCTGGTGCTGGCGGTCGCCGTCCGCCTGGCCGTCGGCCTCGCCTGGACTCCGTCCGAACTGTTTTCGGTGCAGGCGGCCGGCGCATGAAATGGCTGCTGGCGCTGCTGTTGCTGCTCGGGGCGCCGGCGATGGCGCAACAGCCGCGCCTCGTCACCGATCTTTCGCAAAGCCGGATCGACATTTCCCACCGCTTTGCCGGCGGCGAACTGCTGATTTTCGGCGCCATCCAGTATCCGGGCGGCCGCACGCCAAAGGATGCGCCCGGAATCGCCATCATCCTCCGCGGCCCGGTCGAGCCGCTGACCGTCCGCCGCAAGGAGCGCGTCGCCGGCATCTGGATCAACACCGAAGCGATGCAGTTCAGCTCGATCCCCGGCTATTACGCCGTCGCCACCACCCGGCCGATCCGCGACCTGCTCGACGAACGCAACGCCGCCATCTACGAAATCGGCCTTTCCCACCTGCAACTTTCGCCCACCTCCACCGCCGACACCGGCCTCGTCACCGAATTCGAGCGCGGCCTCACCTCGCTGCGGCTGCGCCAGGGCCTGTTCGACGAGCAGCCGGAAGGCGTGCAGATCACCGACAATATCCTCTACCGGGCGCGCTTCCCGATCCCGTCGTCGGTGCCGGTCGGCGCCTATGAAGTGCAGATCTACCTCATCAGCGACGGCGAGGTGCGCGCCCGCTCGACGACGACGGTCGAAGTCGACAAGGCCGGCTTCGAGCGCGCCACCTTCGTCTTCGCCCAGCAGCACGGCTTCCTCTACGGCATCCTCGCCGTGGTGCTGGCCGTCGTCATGGGCACCATCGCCGGCGCCATCGGCGTCCGCCGCAGCCGCTGACGATTGCCGCCGACGATTGCCGCCGCCGATTGCTGCTGTCCCCATTGCGCGACCCATTGCGCGCCCCATTGCACGCCCCATTGCGCGCCCCATTGCGCGACGGCGATGGCCCCCCTAGCTTCGCCGGCATGGAAAGCCCCGCCCAGCCGCCCGAAATGAAGCATCTCGCCGATTACCGGCCGCCCGACTGGCTGGTGCCCGAAATCGCGCTCGATCTCCGCCTCGACCCCGAACGGACGCTGGTGCGCGCCACCCTCCAGGTCCGCCGCAACGGCCGGCACCAGCGCTCCCTTGTGCTCGACGGCGACGAGCTGGAGCTGCTGGAACTGTCGGTGGACGGCCGGGCGCGGCCGTTGCCGAACGACAGCGGCAGGCAATTGCAAGTGGCGCTCGACGGCGACGAGGCGGTGGTTGAAACGCTGGTCGCCATCCGCCCCGGCGCCAACAGCAAGCTGATGGGTCTCTACCAGTCGGGCGCGATCCTCTGCACCCAGTGCGAGGCGGAAGGCTTCCGCCGCATCTGCTACTTCCCCGACCGCCCCGACGTGCTGTCCCGCTACCGTGTCCGCCTGGAGGCCGACCGCGCCCGCTATCCAGTGCTGCTGTCGAACGGCAATCCGGTCGAGGAAGGACCGGCCGGCGACGGCCGCCATTATGCGGTCTACGAAGACCCACACCCCAAGCCCTGCTATCTGTTCGCAGCGGTTGCCGGCGATCTCGCCGCCCTTCGCGACCGCTTCACCACGCGCTCGGGCCGCGTTGTCGACCTCGCCATCTGGACCGAGGCCGCCGACGTGCCGCGCACCCGCCACGCCATGGACAGCCTGTTGGCGGCGATGCGCTTCGACGAAGAGAAATATGGCCGCGAATATGATCTCGACCGCTTCAACATCGTGGCGGTGCGCGACTTCAATTTCGGCGCCATGGAGAACAAGTCGCTCAATATCTTCAACTCGAAATATATCCTCGCCGACCACGACACCGCCACCGACACCGACTTCGACCTGATCTCGGGCGTGGTCGCCCATGAATATTTCCACAACTGGTCCGGGAACCGCGTCACCTGCCGCGACTGGTTCC
>CAYYGQ010000057.1:0-10265 GCA_964471485.1 uncultured Sandaracinobacter sp.
TCGGCGTCGGCGTCCGCAACCTGTTCGACCGCAACTACACGCTGGTCGACGGCTTCCCCGAGCCGGGGCGGAGCTATATGCTCAGCCTTCGGGCGCGGCTCTGAGGGCGGCGCGCCGCCACGACGGCCGGCCGAGCGCGGCCGCCAGATGCTCCATCAGCAGTTGCACGCGTTTGGGGCGATGGCGGCCGGGCGGGGTGAGCAGGTACAGGCCGAGCGTCGGCGTCCGCCAGCCCGGCAGCAAGGCTTCGACGGCGCTGCTGGCAATCGAAGCGGCGACGAGGAAATCCGGCAGCATGGCGATGCCGAGACCGGCGACGAGGGCGGTTTCGATGGTGGCGCCGCTGTTGACGGCAAGCGGGCCTTCGACGTCGATGGCGATGTCGTCGCCGTCGGCACCGGCAAAGCGCCAGAGACCCGGACGCTCGCTGTTAGCGTAGACCAGGCAGCGATGGCGGACGAGATCGGCCGGCACAGCCGGGCGGCCGTGCCGGGCGAGATAGGCGGGGGCGGCGACGACGAAGCGTTCGACCGGGCAGAGACGCCGGGCGATCAGGCTTGAATCGGCAAGATGGCCGATCCTGAGCGCCAGATCGTGGCCCGAGCCGACCAGATCGACCGTGCGGTCGTCGAGGTCGAGGTCGATCCCTATGTCGGGATATTGTTGCAGGAACGAGGAAAGCAGCGGCGCCACATGCCGCTGGCCGAATTCAAGCGGCGCGGCCAGGCGGATGCGGCCGCCGGCCGTGGTCGCCTGGTCGGACAGGCGCTCTTCGAGGCAACGCGCTTCCGTCAGCAGCGCCCGCGCCTGGGCGAGCGCTTCCTCGCCGAGCGGGGACAGCGACAGCCGCCGCGATGTGCGGTGCAGCAGCGGCGCGCCAAGGCGCGCCTCCAGCGCGGCGACGGCGCGCGACACCGTCGCCACCGGCACGCCGCGCGCCCGCGCCGCCGCCGTGAAGCTGCCGCGTTCGGCGACGGCGACGAACAGATCCCAGGCGGCGAGATCGGTAACGTTCATAAAGCGCAACGATTCATTTCAATCATTGCGCTTCTCTAAATCAGAAACCTGCCTATGTGAAGGGTCGTGCAGGCTTGGCCCGTCATTGGCCCGCCACTTGGCCCGCTATGGGCAGGAGAAACGACATGATCGAGCTACGGAGATTCGAGACGCTTGGCGCCGCCGACCACGGCTGGCTCGACGCCCATCATCATTTCAGCTTCGCCGACTATTTCGAGCCGGCGCGCATGGGCTGGGGGGCGCTTCGCGTCTGGAACGACGACCGCATCGCGCCCCGAACCGGCTTTCCGCCGCATCCGCACCGCGACATGGAAATCATCACCTATGTGACGAAGGGCGCCATCAGCCACGAAGACAGCATGGGCAACCGCGGCCGCACCATTGCCGGCGACGTGCAGGTGATGAGCGCCGGCACCGGGGTCCGCCACAGCGAATATAATCTGGAGGACGAGGAAACCCGGCTGTTCCAGATCTGGATCCTGCCCGAGAAAGCCGGCGCCGCCCCGGCCTGGGGCACGCGGCCCTTCCCGAAAGCGGATCGGTCCGGGCGCCTCGTCCTTCTGGCCAGCGGTTTCGGCGAGGAGGAGGCGCTGCCGATCCAGACTCCTTCGCGGGTGTTCGGCGCGCTGCTGGAGCCGGGCGAGGCCGTCACCTACGCCTTCGCCGAAGGGCGCTACGGCTATCTGGTGGCCGCCCGTGGCCGCCTGCGGGTGAACGGCATCGAAGTCGGGGCACGGGACGGCGTCGCCATCCGCGACGAACGGCAAATCCGCATCGAGGCGGCAGAGGCGAGCGAACTGGTGCTGGTCGACGTGCCGCAATGAACGACGACAGAAAGGAAATGATGTGACCAAGGTTCTGGTGCTTTATTATTCGAGTTACGGACAGATGGAGACGATGGCGGACGCCGTCGCCGCGGGCGCCCGCGACGCCGGCGCCGAGGTGACGGTGAAGCGCGTGCCCGAACTGGTGCCGGCCGAAGTGGCGAAGGCCAGCGGCTACAAGGAGCAGACGGCCGAGGTGGCGACGGTCGACGAACTGGCGGACTATGACGCCATCGTCGTCGGCGCGCCGACCCGCTTCGGCCACATGGCCAGCCAGATGTCGAATTTCTGGGACCAGACCGGCGGCGTCTGGCTGTCGGGGGCGCTGGTCGGCAAGGTGGGCGCCGCCTTCACTTCGACGGCGACGCAACATGGCGGCCAGGAAACCACGCTGTTCGCAATCCTCGCCAACCTGCTGCACCATGGCCTTATTCTGGTCGGCCTGCCCTACAGCTTCGCCGGGCAGATGCGCTACGACGAGGTGGTGGGCGGCTCGCCCTATGGCGCCTCCACCATCGCCGGCGGCGACCACGGCCGCGCGCCGTCGGAGACCGACCTCGAAGGCGCCCGCTATCTCGGCCGCCGCGTGGCGGAAACGGCGGCCAGACAGCGGGGCTGAAACCGCCGCCGCCGCTTTCCGGCGCCGGGTGCGGGCCACGGACAGGCTTGCATCCGGCCGCCGGGAGGCCGAAAGAGCATCCCTTGCAACCGGGGCGACAGCAAGGGCGAACATGCAGGCAGAATCTTTCCGCTGGCGCCGTCACGGGTGCCGATAGGCGAGCCGGGGCTTTCAGCCGTGGATCCCTTCGACACCAGCCGGCTGATGCGCCGGATCGAGCGGCGGCGAATCGTCAGCCCGGAAAACTGGGTGCCGATCACCTTCCTGATCGGCATGGCCGCCGGCACCATCCTGTTGATGCTGCCGGTGGCGCGCGCCGGCGGCCTGTCGGGCGCCGCCAGCGCCGACTTCGTGACGGCGCTGTTCGCCGCCACCTCGGCGCTTTGCGTCACCGGGCTTTCCGTCGTCGACACCGCGACCTACTGGTCGCCGTTCGGCCATGTGGTGCTGCTGCTGCTGTTCCAGATCGGCGGCCTTGGCATCATGACCGGGGCGACGCTTCTTGGCATTCTCGTCACCCGCACCATTCCGCTGCGCGGCCGCCTCGGGGCGGCGGCGGAAATGCGCGGCCTTGAAATCGGCGATGTCCGGCAGATCCTGCGGCTGGTGCTGGCCAGCACGCTGGTCACGGAAGCCGTGCTGACGCTGCTGCTGTCGATTCGCTTCCTGATGTGGGGCATGACGCCGGGCGCCGCCATCTGGAACGGCCTGTTCCATGCCTGTTCGGCGTTCATGAACGTCGGTTTTTCGACGCTTCCCGAGGGGCTTGGCCCTCATGGCAAGGACATCGTCTTTCTGACGCCGCTGATGGTCGGCGTTGTCCTCGGCGGCATCGGCTTCCCGGTGCTTTATGAATTGCGGCTGTTCTGGCGCCGGCCCAAACGCTGGTCGATCCACACCAAGCTGACGCTCTGGGGGTCGCTGGCGCTGACCATTGTCGGAATGCTGCTGCTGCTGCTGCTGGAATGGCGCAACCCCAACACCGTCGGGCCGCTGGGGCTGGCCGGCAAGGCCTACCAGGCATTGTTCCATTCGGTGATGACCCGTTCCGGCGGTTTCGCCGTCTACGACCCGACCGACATGCGCGCCGACACGCTGCTGATCACCACCCTGCTGATGTTCATCGGCGGCGGCAGCGCGTCGACCGCCGGCGGCATCCGCATCACCACCTTTCTGCTGCTGGCCTTCGTGGTCTGGAGCGAGATCCGCCGCAGCCCCGATTCGGTTGTCTTCGGCCGGCGCATTTCCGTCGATGTGATGCGGCGCGCCGTCGCCATCGTGCTGATGGCGACGGCCATCATCTGCACGGCGACGCTGCTGCTGGTCGGCTTCATCGAGGCGCCGGTGGAATATGTCATGTTCGAAGTGGTGTCGGCCTTCGCCACCGCCGGGCTTTCGACCGGGCTGGCCTCGGCCATGCCGCCGGCCGGCCAGTTGATTCTGGTGCTGCTGATGTTCGTCGGCCGCGCCGGCAGCGAGTGGATCGCCGCCGCCCTTGCGCTTCGCGTTCGCAGCGCCCCCTTCCGCTACCCAGAGGAGAGACCCATTGTCGGCTGACCGCAAGAAGGGGGCGCCGCCCGTCATCGTCATCGGCCTGGGCCGCTTCGGCACCTCGGTTGCCCAGTCGCTGACGAGACTTGGCCATGAAGTGCTGGGCGTCGATCACGACATGGCGATCGTGCAGGCCCTGTCCGAGGAACTGACCCATGTGGTGCAGGCCGACACCACCAGCCCGGCGACGCTGAAGCGGCTTGGCGCCGGCGACATGTCCTATGCCGTGGTCGGCATCGGTTCCGACATCGAGTCGAGCGTGCTGACGGTGCTGGCGTTGCAGGACGCCGGCTGCGCCAACATCTGGGCCAAGGCGGTGAACGCCAACCACGGCCGCATTCTCGCCCGCGTCGGCGCCACGCATGTGGTCTATCCGGAAGCGGAAATGGGCGAGCGGGTCGCCCACCTCGTCACCGGGCAGATGATCGACTTCATCGAGTTCGACGACGGCTTCGCCATCGTCAAGACCAGGACGCCGCCGTTCATGGCCGGAAAGACGCTCGCCGAAACCGATGTCAGGAAAACCCACAAGGTGACGATCGTCGGCGTGAAGCGGCCGCGCGAACCCTTCCTGCACGCCGTCCCCGAAACGGTGATCTATTTGTCGGACCTGCTGATCGTTTCCGGGGCGACCGACGCCGTCGAGCGTTTCGCCGCCCTCTGCTGAAAGAGGGCGGCGGAACAGGCCCCTTCCTCAGCCGTTGCCGATGCCGAGGTCGAGATCGTCGGTGCTTTTCGCCGCATAGGCTTCGGCGGCGAACGTCCAGTTCAGGTGCTTTGCCACCACCGCGTCGAGATAAGCTTTCCGCGCGCGCTTGTGGTCGAGATAATAGGCGTGCTCCCAGACGTCGATGGTCAGGATCGGCTTCAGGTCGGTGCCGATCACCGGGGTCTGGGCGTCGTGCGTCGAAACGACGGAGAGCTTGCCGCCGATCGACACCAGCCACACCCAGCCGCTGGCGAAATGGCCGGCGCCCTGCTTCGACAGTTCCGCCTTCAGATTGTCGGTGGAGCCGAAGGCGGCGTCGATAGCTTTTGCAAGCTCGCCCGTCGGTTCGCCGCCGTTGGGCGACAGGCTCTTCCAGTAGAAGCTGTGGTTGAAATGCTGGGCCGCTTGCAGGAACAGTTCGCCGCCCGACACATAGTTGGAGACTTCCAAGGGCTTGGCGTCGGCGCGCTTTCGGATGATGTCGATCAGGCTGGCGTTTTCAAGGCCGGCCGTGGCCGCCAGTTCGTTCAGCTTGTCGACATAGGCCTTGTGGTGGCCCTCGTGGTGCTGGGCGAAGGTGGCCGGCGAAATCACCGGGTTAAGCGCCTCCGGCCCGTAGGGGAGCGCTGGAAGCGAGAATTTGGCTGTCATGAATTTGCTCCTTTCATTCTGTGCATAGGCTGTTTGGGCCAACAGCATGGGGCTTAGCAAGGCCCCGGCCGGGCCTGGCCGCCGCGTTGGCGGAAAATCGGCTATCCGTCCGACGGGGCCGCAAGGGGCGCGGTCGCCCCGGCCAGCCAGGCGAGCGTGTCGCCGGCAAGGCCGGGCGAAAGGGCGTCGCGCACCTGGCGGTGGTAGCGGTCGAGCCAGGCGGTTTCCACCGCCGTCAGCAGCGACGGTTCGATCAGGCGGCGGTCGATCGGCGCCATGGTGATGGTTTCGAAGGCCAGCATCGGCTGCTCGTCTTCGGCGCGGGGGTCGTCCACCACGATCACCAGATTCTCGATGCGGATGCCATATTCGCCGTCCTTGTAGAAGCCCGGCTCGTTCGACAGCACCATGCCGGCCGCCAACGGCTCGTCGCCGCCGCTGGTGGCGATCCGCTGCGGCCCTTCGTGGACGGAGAGATAATGGCCGACGCCATGGCCGGTGCCGTGGGCATAGTCGAGACCGGCCGCCCACAGGAACTGCCGGGCGAGAATGTCGAGCTGGCCGCCTTTGGTGCCCTTCGGGAAGCGGGCGGTTGCCAGGGCGATATGGCCTTTCAGCACCCTGGTGTAGCGGTCGCGCATTTCCGCTGTCGGCGTGGCGATGGCGACGGTGCGGGTGATGTCGGTGGTGCCCTGCCGGTACTGGCCGCCCGAATCAATGAGATAGATGCGTTCGTCGGCGAAGCGGCGGTTGGTGGCTTCGGCCGGGTGATAGTGCGGCAGGGCGGCGTTCGGCCCAAGCGCCGAAATGCTGTCGAACGACAGGTCCTTCAGCATCGGCGACTGGCGGCGGATGGTTTCGAGGCGGGCGGCGGCGGCCAGTTCGTCCGCCGGCGGGTCGCTGTCGACGCCGTGGAGGAAGGTCGCCATGGCGACGCCGTCCAGGATGTGGGCGGCGCGCATGCCCGCCAGTTCCACGCCGTTCTTGGCGGCCTTCAGGGCGACGCAGGGGTCGCGCCCTTCGATGCGTCGCGCGGCCCCTCGCGCCAGCGCCTCGTCGATGGCCGCCACCGCCAGTTGCGGATCGACCAGCACGCCGCCGGACAGCGCTTCGAGCGCCGGGCCGAAGGCTTCGTAGGGCCGGACCACGACTTCCGGCCCCAGATGCGCCAGCAGCTCGGGGCTGCATTTTCCGGGATCGAGGAACAGCGTGGCGCCGGCGTCGGCGCGCACCAGCGCGAAGGCGCGCACCACCGGGGTGCGGTGGATGTCGGCGCCACGGATGTTGAAGGCCCAGGCGACCGAGTCGAGCGCCGACAGCACCGCCAGCCCGGCGCCGACCTTGTTCAGCGCCGCGGCGATGGCGCGGCGCTTGGCGGCGGAATTCTGGCCGCTGAAACTGTCGGGAAAGATTTCGGCGGGGGCCATGGATGGCGGCGGCCGGTCAGTCCAGAGGCGATCCACCGGGTTTTCGGCGACCGCCAGCAGCTGGCGGCCGCCGCCCAGTTTCGCGGCCGCCTGTTTCAGGAAGGCCGAAGTCGTCAGCCAGGGGTCGTAGCCGATGCGGGCGCCATCCGGGGCGTGTTCGGCCAGCCAGTCGGCCACCGGCTGCTGCGGCACCTTGCAGTGCTGGTAGAGGGCGCCGTCCACCTGGGCGTTGGCCTGGATGGTGTAGCGGCCGTCGACGAAGATGGCGGCCTGCTCCATCAGCACGGCGGCGCTGCCGGCGCTGCCGCTGAAGCCGGTCAGCCATTCCAGGCGGCGGGCGTAGGCGCCGACATATTCCGACATATGCTCGTCGGTCAGCGGTACCAGGAAGCCGTCGAGATGCTGGTCGCGGAGGATGGCGCGCAGGCCGGCGAGTCGGTCGGAGGAAATGCTCATTCGCCTGCTGTAGAAAATCCCGCCGGCGCCGGCCAGCCGGGGGCGTGGATGGCGAGCGCCTTGAACAAGGCGCCCATGGCGGCCGGGGCGGTGAGGCGCACGCGCGCCGCTTCGATTGCGGCGGCGCGCTCGATGCTGGCGCCACGCCGCAAGGTTTCGGCGCGTTGGTCGATGCCGAGGCGTTGCAGATATTCGCCCTGTGCAACCGGGCCGGCGACCAGCGCATGGCGCCCGGCCGCCATGCGGACGGCGCCGAAATCGACATGGGCGGAAATATCGGCCTCGCCGAGAGTCGCCAATGGGTCGGCGAAGCGGCCCTGGTGGATGGCTTGCAGGGTGTCGCCAAGGACCGGGCCTTCGTAGCCATAATCAAGGATGAGGGCGGCGCCCCCCTGGCGGCCGATTCGCGCGGCGAGGTCGGCCGCCAGTTGCTCGGCGGCGAAATTGCGCTCGTAGACGCTGCCCGGTGCGGCGTTCCGCAAGGTGTCGGGGATGAAGGCGAGGTTGGCGCCGACGGAACGGTCGAAGTGCCCTTGCGCGGTGACGCGGCGCAGCACCCAGCCGTCGGCCAGTTTTTCGAACTGGGCGATGGGGAGCGCATCCAGAAACTCGTTCGCCACCAGCAGCAGCGGCGCCTCGGTCGGCAGGGTGGCAATCGAATCGTGCCAGACGGCGCCCTCCAGGCGTTCTTTCTGGATGGCGCGCAGGCGCTCGCTGCGTTCCACCAGATGCAGGCGGACGGCGGCGCGGAAATCGGGCGCCGCCCGGCCGATGGCGCGCAGGGCATCGGCCATCAAGGTGCCGCGCCCGGGGCCAAGTTCCACCAGCAGCAGCGGATCGGACCGGCCGGCGCGGTGCCAGAGGTCGGCCAACGACAGGCCGATCAGTTCGCCGAACATCTGCGAGATTTCCGGCGCGGTGACGAAATCGCCGCCCCGGCCGAACGGTTCCCTGGTCGCATAATAATGTTGCGACGCCAGCCACAGCACGCGGGCAAGCGGCAACGGTCCCTCGCGGGCCAGCAGGTCGCGCAGATGCGGGGTCATGCCGGGTTGGGTTGGCGGCGCTGGCAGGTGGCCAGCAGATAAAGGCCGGCGGCGATCATCGGCAGCGACAGCAATTGCCCCATGGACAGGCCGATCGGCAGGATGCCCAGTTGCAGGTCGGGTTCGCGGATGAACTCGATGGCGAAGCGGAACAATCCATAGCCGGTGATGAACAGGCCGCCCAGCAGGCCGGGCTTCATCCGCGCCGCCGTCAGCCAGAACAGCAGGTTGAGGAGGACGAGCAGGGTCGCCCCTTCAAGCCCGGCCTCGAACAACTGGCTCGGGTAGCGGGGGAGGGGGCCGGCATCCGGGAAGATGATCCCCCAGCTGCCGTCGGTCGGCCGGCCCCACAGCTCGCCGTTCATGAAATTGGCGAGCCGCCCCAGCAGCAGCCCCAAGGGCGTAACGACGGCGGCGTAATCGAGAATCCGCAGCGCCGACAATTGCTGCTTGCGGGCGTAAAGCCAGATGGCGAGGATGACGCCGGCGAGGCCGCCGTGAAACGACATGCCGCCTTCCCAGAGCTTGAGGATGGCCAGCGGGTCGCGCAGATATTCGCCGGGATTGTAGAAGATCACATAGGCGAGGCGGCCGCCGAGGATGACGCCGAGCGTGCACCAGGTGATGAGATCGTCGACATGCCTTGCCGTCATCGGGCTGCCGGGTTTCCGCACCATCCGCAACAGCAGCCACCAGGCGGCGAGGATGCCGCCGATATAGGCGAGGCTGTACCAGCGCAGCGCCAGCGGCCCCAGTTGCAGGGCAATCGGATCGAGGCCGAGGCTGGCCCAGGAAACAGGTGTCTGGAAAAATTCCATGATCGCATTCATATCTGCACAATCGGCGAAGCGCTACCGTCAGGCGCGCATGCTCGGCGAGGGAAGCGAGGGACGAAGTGGCGCTTACGCAACTGGACAAGGCAATCGACGCGGCCGTGGCCGCCATCACCGCGCCCGGCGGGCAACTGGAAGTGGGGGAGGCAAGCGTTCGCGGTGTCCGCTATCCGGTGTTCGCCAAGGCGCCGCCTTCGTTGCGCGAATTCCTGGCCTTCTTTCTGGCGGCCAACGCCGACAAGGAATTCATCGTCTACCAGAACGAGCGGCTGAGCTTTGCCGATGTGCAGCGCCAGTCGGTGAAGGTGGCGGCGATGTTGCAGGCGCGCTTTGGAATCGCCAAGGGCGACCGCGTGGCCATCGCCATGCGCAACTACCCGGAATGGGCGTCGATCTTCATCGGCGCCACCATGGCGGGGGCGGTGGTGGTGCCGATGAACGCCTGGTGGCGGGCCGAGGAACTTGGCTATGGCCTGGCGCACTGCGGCGCCCGGCTGGTGTTCGCCGACGAAGAGCGCGTGCGCCGCATCGGCGAGATCGGCGACTGCCGCAGCGCCGTGATCGCCGTTCGCACCGGGGCGGCCGCCGCCGCGCAACTGGGGGTGGAAACGCTGGAGGACGCGCTTGCCGCCAGCCCCGACATGCCCTTCTATCTGCCGCCGCTTGCCCCCGACGACGATGCCACCATCGTCTATACCTCGGGATCGACCGGGGCGCCCAAGGGGGCGGTGTCGACGCACCAGGCCATCGTTGCCGGCGCCCTCAACTATCTGGTGCAGGGCCTGGCCATGTTGCGGGTGGCGGAAGCCGGCGGCACCAAGCTGCCGCCGCAGCAGGTGATGCTGCTGAACGTGCCGTTGTTCCACATCACCGGGCTGGTGCCGGTCCTGCTGGTGTCGATCGGCATCGGCCGCAAGCTTGTCATCATGTATCGCTGGGACGCCGGCGAAGCGTTGCAGTTGATCGAGAAGGAACGCGCCACCTATTTCGTCGGCGTGCCGACCATGAGCCTCGAACTGATGCAGCACCCGGACCGCGACAAATATGATCTGTCGTCGCTGCTGGACATCGCATCCGGCGGCGCGCCGCGCCCGGCCGCCCATGTGGAGCTGCTGGCGCAGGCCTTTCCGCA
>CAYYGQ010000058.1:0-10102 GCA_964471485.1 uncultured Sandaracinobacter sp.
CGCCGCATCGTCGTGCTGACCGGGGCCGGCGTGTCCGCCGAATCGGGCGTGCCGACCTTTCGCGGGCCGGACGGCCTTTGGGAGGGGCAGCGGGTGGAGGATGTGGCGACGCCGCAGGCCTTCCGCCGCAACCCGGCGCTGGTGCAGCGCTTCTACGACGAGCGCCGCGCCGCCCTTTCCCGTGTGCGGCCGAACGCCGCCCACCAGGCGCTGGCGCGGCTGGAGCGCGAATGGCCGGGCGAACTGCTGCTGGTGACGCAGAATGTCGACGATCTGCACGAGCGCGCCGGATCGCGCCGGCTGCTGCACATGCACGGCGAGCTGAAGTCGGCGCTCTGCCTGGCCTGCGGCGGCCGTCACCGTTTCGAAGGCGCGCATCTGGCCGCGGCTTCGTGCCCGGAATGCGGAGCGGGCGGGCGGCTGCGGCCCGACATCGTCTGGTTTGGGGAAATGCCCCATCACATGACGGCGATCGAGGCGGCGCTTGCCGACGCCGACCTGTTCCTGTCCGTCGGCACGTCGGGGAATGTCTATCCGGCGGCCGGCTTCGTCGATCTTGCCCGCATGAGCGGCGCCCATTGCCTCGAAGTCAACCTCGATCCGTCGATGACCAGTGGCCGTTTCCACGAAAGCCGGCTTGGCAAGGCGGGCGCGCTGCTGCCGCCGCTGGTCGGGCGGTTGCTGGCTTCCGTGGCGAGCGGCGAGGGATTAGGCTCGCGGCCATGATTCGCGCCCTTCTCGCCGCCGCCCTGCTGGCCTTCGCCGTTCCCGCCATGGCGCAGGATTCGCCGCCTGTTGCCGCCGATGCGGCAGCGGAGGCGGCGGAGGCGGTGGATACGGCGGATGCAGTGGATACGGCGGCCCCCGTCTACGCCACCCAGCAGGTGGTGCTGGCGACCGCCGAGGGCAGCATCGTCCTGGCGCTCGAAGTGGAGCGGGCGCCGGTCACGGCGGCCAATTTCCTGCGCTATGTCGACCAGAAGCGCTTCGACGGCGTCAGTTTCTACCGGGCGCTGCGCTTTCCCGACCGCGACGATCTCGGCCTGTTGCAGGGCGGCACGCAGGGCGATCCGAAGCGCGTGCTGCCGCCGGTCGCCCACGAGCCGACGACGAAAACCGGTCTCAGCCACGACGATGCCGCGATCTCGATGGCGCGCGCCGCCCCCGGCAGCGCCCAGGGCGATTTCTTCATCATCCTCGGCGGCCTGACATCGCTCGACGCCGACCCGGAAAAAGACGGCGACAACGAAGGCTATGCGGTGTTCGGCCATGTGGTCGCCGGCATGGACGTGGTGCGGCGCATCCTCGAAAGCCCGGTGTCGGCGACCGAGGGCGAGGGGTCGATGCGCGGGCAGATGCTGGAAAAGCCGGTCCGAATCCTGTCGGCGCGCCGCCTCGGCGACTGACCTTGGCGGATTCGGAGGCCGTATTCGAGGGGGATGTCCTGGTCTCGAAGCGGTTCGGCGACATCTATGCCGCGCGCGAGGGGGCGCTGGCGCAGGCGCGCGCGGTGTTTCTGGCCGGCTGCGGCTTGCCGGCGCGCTTTTCCGGCCGCCGTTCCTTCACCGTCGGCGAACTTGGCTTCGGCACCGGGCTGAACATGCTGGCGCTGGTCGATCTCTGGGCCAAGCATCGCCCGCCGGGGGCAAGGCTGGCGCTGTTCTCGGTCGAGGCCTTTCCGCTGGCCGCCGACATTGCCGGGCGCGCCCTTGCCGCATCGCTGGCCGCACACCCGGAATTGCAGGGGTTGGCGGCGGTGCTGCTGGCGCAATGGCCGGGGCAGCGACGCGGCGTCGTCCGCGTCGATTTCCCCGAGCAGCGGGCAACGCTCGACCTGTTCCTGATGGCGGCGGACGAGGCGCTTGCCCAGTGGCGGGGCCAGGCCGACGCCTGGTTTCTCGACGGCTTTGCGCCGGCGAAAAACCCCGCCATGTGGAGCGCGGAGCTGTTGCGGCTGCTGGCCGCGCGCTCGCGCCCCGGCGCCGTGGCCGCCACCTGGAGCGTCGCCGCCGGGGTGCGCGACGGCTTGCGGGCGGCCGGCTTCGAAGTGGCGCGCAAACCCGGCTTCGCCGCCAAGCGGCAGCGGCTGGAAGCGGTGCTTGCGGCCGAAATGCGGGCAGAAATGCGGGAAGAAGCGCCGCCAAGGGTGGCCATTGTCGGCGCCGGCATCGCCGGGGCGGCGCTTGCCCGCGCCTTTCGCGCGCAAGGCGCGTCGCCACGGCAATTTGCCTTTGGGCCGATGGCGTCGGCCAATCCGGCGGCGCTGGTCATGCCGCGCCTGACGACGGCCAGCGCCGCGGCCAGCGCCCTCCACGCCCAGGCGTTCCAGCGCGCCGTCGCCCTCGTCCGCCGCGAGGCGCCGGGGGCGATCATCGCCAGCGGCGCCTTCCAGCAGGTGAAGCGCGAGGAAATCGACCGCGCCCGGGCAACGATCGAAAGCGGCCTTTATGGAGACGGCGCCCTGGCCCTTGCCGGCGAGCGCTTGTGGGTGCGCGATGCGCTGGTGCTGTCGCCCCAGCGGTTGCGCGCCGCCTGGCTTCCCCCGGTCGAGGAAATGGCGGTGCCGGCGCCGGAACGCCGCGGGGACGGCTGGTGGCTTGGCGGCGAGGGGCCGTTCGACGCCGTTGCGCTGGCGGCCGGCTATGGCAGCAAAGCGCTCGCCGCGCTGCCGCTTCGGGCCGTGCGCGGCCAGGTGACGACCGCCGCCATTCCGTTCGATGGCTTACCGGAAAGCTGGGGCGGCTATCTGATCCCGACCGACGACGGCCTGCTGTTCGGCGCCACCCACGGCCGGGGTGACGCCGACCCTTCGGTCCGGGCCGAAGACGAGGCGATCAATGTGGCGGCGCTGGCGGCGCGCAAACCCGACGTGGCGGCGCGGCTTGCGGATCGGCCGTTGCGTTCCTTTGCCGGGGTCCGCGCCACCACCGGCTACAACCAGCCGGTGGCAACCGAACTGCAACCTGGCCTCTACGCGCTTACCGGGCTTGCGGGGCGCGGCTTCGCGCTGGCGCCGCTGCTGGCCGAGCATGTGGCGGCGCTGGCGCTGGGCCTGCCCTCGCCGCTGCCGCTGGATACGGCCCGCCTGCTGGACCGGATGCGCTGAGGGGCGCTCGGGCTGGCCGTCAGGGGTGGTGATGCTTCGGCAGCAGCCGCTTGCCGTCGAGCGCGTGCTCCTCGCCCTGGAAGATGGCGCGGAGGTCGAGGGTCGAGCGTTCGCCGATGTCGTCGAAATGCTTGGTCAGCCATTTGTGGGCGGCCGCTTCGCCGGCCTTGAACAGCATGTCGAGAAAGGGCTTGCTGGTGTTGAGCTTCGACGAGGCGCCAAGCGGCACCAGCGTTTTTTCGTCGCCGATCATATGAACGAGGACGCGGCGGTAGCCGGTTTCCTCCAGCCGGCCATCTTCGATCAGCCGCGACACGAAGTCGATGGCGCGAAGCTCGCTCATCAACGACGAGTTGAAGCCGATTTCCGTCATGCGGTCGCTGATTTCCGGGGCGTCGCGCGGCGCGCCCTTGCGGAAGAACGGGTTGATCTGCACGATCACCACATCATCCGAATGGGCGGCCTCGAACAGCGGCCACAGCGGCGGATTGCCCATATAGCCGCCGTCCCAATAGGGCACGCCGTCGATCTCGACGGCCTGGAACACCGTCGGCAGGCAGGCCGAGGCCAGCAGATGGTCGACGGTCAGTTCGTTCTTGCGGAACACGCGCGCCCGCCCGGTCTCGACGTTGGTGGCGGAAATGAACAGGTCGAGGCACTGGTTGGCGCGCACCTTGTCGAAGTCGATCATGCCGCCGAGGACGCCGCGCAGCGGATTGAGGTTGAACGGATTGGTCTGGTAGGGGCTGACCAGCCGCGAGGTCAGGTCGAGCATGGTGTAGATCGGCGAGCCGCTAAGGCCCCAGAAGCCCGGCATGGTGAGGCCGGAGGCGACGCCGAGCGGGCTGTGCGCGGAGATGTCCGATACTTCGCGCCAGAATTTCGCCAGCGTCGCGCGGGCTTCGTCGTGCGAGCCGTTCACCAGCCCCTGCGCCAGCACCACGGCGTTCATGGCGCCGGCGGAGGCGCCGGTCACCGCTTCGATTCGCACCCGCCCGTCGGCCAGCAGGCGGTCGAGCACGCCCCAGGTGAAGGCGCCATGCGAACCGCCGCCCTGAAGGCCGAGGTTGATCAGCTTTTCCGTGTCCGCCATCGCCGTTTGCTGCACTGCAAGGCGAGGGCAGTCAACCCCGCTCGGCCGCCCTCAGCCGCCTTCAGCCGTCGAGGAAGCTGCGGATCTTGCGGCTTCTGGACGGGTGCTTCAGCTTCCGGAGCGCCTTGGCCTCGATCTGGCGGATGCGCTCGCGGGTGACGGAGAACTGCTGGCCGACTTCCTCCAGGGTATGATCGGTGTTCATGCCGATGCCGAAGCGCATCCTGAGCACGCGCTCTTCGCGCGGCGTCAGGCTGGCGAGCACACGGGTCACCGTTTCCTTCAGGTTGGAGTGGATGGCGGCGTCGACCGGGATGATGGCGTTCTTGTCTTCGATGAAATCGCCGAGATGGCTGCCTTCCTCGTCGCCGATCGGGGTTTCGAGGCTGATCGGCTCCTTGGCGATCTTCAAGACTTTCCGCACCTTGTCGAGCGGCATCGACAGGCGCTCGGCCAGTTCCTCGGGGGTGGCCTCGCGGCCGGTCTCGTGCAGATATTGGCGGCTGGCGCGCACCAGCTTGTTGATGGTTTCGATCATGTGCACGGGAATGCGGATGGTGCGCGCCTGGTCGGCGATGGAGCGGGTGATGGCCTGGCGGATCCACCAGGTGGCGTAAGTCGAGAACTTGTAGCCGCGCCGATACTCGAATTTGTCGACCGCCTTCATCAGGCCGATATTGCCTTCCTGGATGAGGTCGAGGAATTGCAGCCCGCGGTTGGTGTATTTCTTGGCGATGGAAATGACCAGGCGCAGGTTCGCTTCCACCATTTCCTTCTTGGCGATGCGCGCCTCGCGCTCGCCCTTCTGCACCATGTTGACGATGCGGCGGTATTCGGAGAGGTCGATTCCGGTTTCGCGGGCGATTTCGGAGAGGTCGCCGCGAATGCGCTCCACCTCACTGGCCTCGGCGGCGGCAAAGGCGGTCCATTTCTTGTCGCGGCCGGCGTTGGCGGCCAGCCAGCCTTCGTCGAGCTCGTTCCCGATATAGGATTCCAGAAACTCGCCGCGGTGGATCCTGTGGCGGTCGGCCAGGCGCAGCATGTCGGAGCCAAGCCGCATCAGCCGCCGGTTGAAGCTGTAGAGATGCTCGACCAGTTGCTCGATCTTGGCGTTGGTGAACTGCACGGCGGCGATCTGCTGCGTCAGTTGCTGGCGCAGCTTCTGGTATTTCTTTTCGTCGCTGCGGGGGAATTCCTCGCCCTCGGCCAGCACCAGCATGCGCGCCTGCTGAAGCTTGTGGAACTTGGTGTAGCTGGCCTCGATGGCGGCGAAGGTTTCCAGCGCCTGCGGCTTCAGCGTCTGCTCCATGTCAGCGAGGCTCATGCCGCCTTCGTCGTCTTCCTCTTCGGCGGGTTTCGGCGCCCGGCGCTCGCGGAGATTATCCTCCTCGTCCGCCTGCTCGGCCGCTTCGCCGTCGTCGTCGCTTTCCTCCTTGAACTGGAGCGGCGTGTCGTCGCTTTCCTGTTCCTCGCCTTCCTCGGTGGTCGGCTTGGCCAGCATGGCTTCGAGATCGAGGATCTCGCGCAACTGCATCCGCCCTTCATTGAGCGCGTTCGACCAGTCGATGATGGCGGCGAAGGTCATCGGGCTTTCGCAAAGACCGGCGATCATGGTGTCGCGGCCGGCCTCGATGCGCTTGGCGATGGCCACCTCGCCCTCGCGCGACAACAGTTCGACGGCGCCCATCTCGCGCAGATACATGCGGACCGGGTCGTCGGTGCGGTCGAGCTTTTCCTTGCGCTTGGGCGTCGGCGCGGCGGCGCCCGGATCGGCCGCCACTTCCTCGGCCTCGTCGGCGGAGTCTGCTTCCGCTTCCTCTTCCTCGGCGGCGTCCTCGTTCTCGACGATGCTGATGCCCATGGCCGACAGCGCCGACATCACATCCTCGATCTGCTCCGAGGTCATCTGATCCTGCGGCAGCGCCGCGTTCAGTTCGTCGTAGGTCAGCCAGCCGCGCTTTTTCGCCCGGCTGATCAGCCGTTTCAGCCCGGCTTCGTTCAAGTCGATGACGGGCGCGCCGTCATTCTCCTGCTTGTCGTCCGCCTCGCCGTTCAAAGAGGGCTTTGCCATCCTGGTCCTCGACATGCCAGCAGACGCGAAAGCCGCGCGGCCATCACGTCCGTCCATTGTTCCCCTGGTGCGCCGGCGCCAGCCCCAGACGGTCCATGACCCGCAGGGCGGCGGCGCGGTTGCGCTCGAACGCCTGCTGCAACGACTGTTCCGACTCCGGACTTCCTAGACTGGTCGCCTGCTGTTCCAGCGGCGCTATTTGGTGTGTCGAGAGACATTGTGCAAGGGCCGAGGCCAGTTCGCGCTCGGGCTGGCCGTCGCCGGCAGGCCCGAACGTCAGCGGGCGATAGCCGGACAGAAGGTCGCCGGGGTCGGCGCCTTCGAGCAGCAGGTCGCGGGCACGCGACAGCGCCGGCGACGCCAGCGGCAGCAGCGCCAGTTCCTCGGCGTGGCGTTCGGCCAGGTCGCTTCTTTCGGCCAGCAGCTTCAGCAGCATGCCGAGGTGGATGGCTGGCGGCAGGGCTGAGGCGGCCCGCGTTTCCGCAAGAGCGCCAGCCGCATCAACGACCGGCGAGCGGCCGCGCCGGCCCGTTGCCGGCATGTGCCCGGCCGTGTATCCGGCGCGGCGGCGCGCCGGGCGGGCGCGCTCGGCGGCGCGCTCGGTCCAGGTGGCGAGATAGTCGCGGCGAAGCTCGGGGTCGCCGATGTCGGCGGCCAGCGCCCGCAGCCGGGCGCGCAAGGCGGCGCGCCGTTCCGGCGTGTCGAGCGGTGTCGCGGCATATTCAGAATCGAACAGGAAGCGTTCGAGCGGGATGGCGCGCGCCAGCAGGGCTTCGATGGCGGCGCGGCCGCCGGTCCTTGCCAGGTCGTCCGGGTCCTGCCCCGGCGGCAGCAGCACGAACGACAGGCTTTTGCCGGCGCCGATCAGCGGCAGGGCGCGAAGGGCGGCGCGCAGGGCGGCGCGCAGGCCGGCGGCATCGCCGTCGAAGGCCAGCATCGGTTCGCCCGCCAGCCGCCAGGCAAGCTGCAACTGTTCTTCGGTCAGCGCGGTTCCAAGCGGCGCCACCGCTTCGGCGATGCCGGCGCCGGCCAGGCCGATCACGTCCATATAGCCTTCGACCAGCAGCAGCCGGCCGGATTTCCGCGCCATGGGCGCGGCGCGGTGGAGATTGAACAGCAGCTGGCCCTTGTGGAACAGGGTTCCTTCGGGCGAGTTCAGATATTTCGGTTCGCCGTCGCCAAGGATGCGGCCGCCGAAGCCGATGGCGCGGCCACGGGAATCGTGGATCGGGAACATCAGCCGGCCGCGAAAACGGTCGTAGTGGCGGCCGTCCGCTTCGCCGACGAGGCCGGCCTCGACGAGGCGCGCCACATGCTCGGCCGGGAATTTCGCCCGCAGATGCCGTTCGAGGGCGTCTTTCGAATCGGCGGCGAAGCCGAGGCCGAATTGTTGCCGCAATGCGGCTGGAATCTGCCTGCGGTCGAGATAGGCGCGCGCCGCCGCCCCCTCCACGCCCTGCAATTGCGTCTCGAACCAGCGCTGGGCTTCGGCGACCAGCTCGCGCAGATCGGCCCGCCGCCGCTGTTCACGGTCGGGGGCACGCTCCTCGGGCACGACGAGGCCGGCTTCGGCGGCGAGCGCCCGGACCGCTTCCCGAAAGGGCAGGCCGTCCTGCTCCATGACGAAGCGGATGGCGTCGCCGTGGGCGCCGCAGCCGAAGCAGTGATAGAAGCCCTTGTCTTCGTTCACATAGAAGCTGGGCGTCTTTTCGTTGTGGAACGGGCAGCAGCCCTTCCACTCGCGTCCGGCGCGCGTCAGCTTCACCCGCCGGCCGACCAGTTGGACAAGGCCGGTGCGGGCGCGAAGCTCGTCCAGAAATTCGTCGGACAGGCTCACCGGCTCATGACAGCGCCGCCTTCACCAGCGCCGACGCCTTTCCCATGTCGAGTTTGCCGGACAGTTCGGCCTTCGCCAGCGCCATCACCTTCCCCATGTCGCGAACCGACGTGGCGCCGGCCTTTTCGATAAGGGCGGCGATCGCCGATTCGGCCTCTGCCGCCGACAGTTGCCGCGGCAGAAAGCCTTCGATCACCCGCAACTCGGCCGCTTCGGCCGCCGCCAGTTCCGGGCGGCCGCCCTGTTCGTACATCTGGATCGATTCGCGGCGCTGCTTGAGCATTTTTCCCAGCACCTCGGCGACCATGGCGTCGTCGTCGGCGACGGCCTCGCGGGTGCGCTGCTCGATGTCGCGGTTCTTGATGGCCGCCTGGATCAGCCGGATGGCGGCCACGCGGTCCCGGTCTTTCGCCTTCATCGAATCGACGAGTGCGGTCTTGATGCTGTCGCGGATCATTGCTTGCTCCTTGCTTTTTCCATAGCGGCAAGGCGCGCCATTGACCAATGGCCGTGGCGGGCTTATCGCGGCGTCTTAGCCTAAAACCTGTAAGCAAGGATCTGCCGATGGCCGAACAAGCTGCCGCGCGCCAGCAAACCGCTGTGCGCGAGAATGTCGCACAGGATCGTTCCGGGGATTCCGGGAATCATGAACGGGGCGAATTCTCGCGAACCGGGCTGCTGGTGCTGGCCGACGGCAGCGTGTTCGAAGGCGTCGGCTGCGGCGCCGAAGGCGTGGCGACAGGCCTGCTTTGCTTTCACACCACCATGAGCGCCTACCAGGAAGTGCTGACCGATCCGGCGTCCGCCGGCCACATCGTTACCTTCACCTTCCCGCATGTGGGCGCCGCCGGCACCAACCACGAGGATATGGAATCGGCGATCCCGCACGCCGTCGGCTGCGTGATGGGAACGGCGGCCACCACGCCGTCCAATTTCCGCAGCCAGCAGCGCTTCGACGACTGGCTGGCCGCCGCCGGGCGGATCGGTCTTGCCGCGGTCGACACCCGCGCCATCACCCGCCGCATCCGCGCGGGCGGCCTGGTGAACGCGGCGATCGCCCACGCCAGGGATGGCCGCTTCGATGTCGAGGCGCTGCGGGCGACGGCGGCCGCCGCCGCCGCCCCGGCGCCCCATGCCGGCTGCGCCGAGGCGGAGCCCTGGGAGCAGGGCGGCTGGAGGCTCGGCGAAGGCTATCCGTCGGTGCCGCCGGAAAGCGGCGCCCCGCATGTGGTGGTGGTCGATTTCGGCAGCCGCCGCACGCTGCTCCGCCAGCTGGTCGATGCCGGCCTTCGGGTGACGGTGGTGGCGGCGACGGTCGGCTTCGACGAGGTGGAGCGGCTGCGCCCCGATGGCCTGCTGCTGTCGAGCGGCCCCGGCAACCCCGAGGCGCTGGCCGCGGCGGCGTCGCCGCTGATCCACCGCTGGCTCGAAACCGGCAAGCCGCTCTTCGCGGTCGCCCTTGGCCACCAGTTGCTGGCGCTTGCGCTTGGCGCGAAGGTGGAGCGCATGGCGCATGGCCGCCATGGCGCCAATCTTCCAGTCCGCCATAGCGGCAGCGGCCAGCTCGACATCGCCGCCGTCAACCAGGACTGGACGGTGCGGGCAGAGACGCTGCCCGAAAGCGCGCGCGCCGCCCAGATCAGCCTGTTCGACCAGAGCTTGCAGGGCTTCGAGCTGATCGGCCGCCCGGTGTTCTCGATCCAGCATTATCCATTGACCGGCGGCGGCGGGCAGCATCCCTTCGACCGTTTCGTCTCCAGCATCAAAAAGGCCGCCTGACATGCCGAAAAGAACCGACATCGACAGCATCCTCGTCATCGGCGCCGGCCCGATCATCATCGGCCAGGCCTGCGAATTCGACTATTCGGGAACGCAGGCCATCAAGGCGCTGAAGGCCGAAGGTTTCCGCGTCGTGCTGGTGAACTCCAACCCGGCCACCATCATGACCGACCCCGACCTTGCCGACGCCACCTACATCGAGCCGATCACCCCCGA
>CAYYGQ010000059.1:0-9981 GCA_964471485.1 uncultured Sandaracinobacter sp.
CGCTGTCGCAACTGGTGTTCTGGAGCATGGGGTCGCTGGGCCGCGCCACCTGGGGGAATCTTGGCGTGCTGGCGCTGGTGGTGGCGCTGGTGCTGCCCTTTTCGCTGGGGGCGGCGCACGCCATGACGGCGCTTCGCCTGGGCGAGGACCGGGCGCAAAGCTTCGGCATCGACGTGAAGCGCCTGCGCTTTCTGTCGCTGCTCAGGATCAGCGCGCTCGCCGCCACGTCGGTCGCCTTCGTCGGCACCATCGGCTTCATCGGCCTGGTCGGCCCGCACATCGCCCGGCTGCTGCTGGGCGAGGACCATCGCTTCCTGCTGCCGGCCTCGATGCTGACCGGCGCGCTCATCATGTCGCTGGCCTCGGTCGCCAGCAAGCTCATCGTGCCGGGCGCGCTGCTTCCGGTTGGAATCGTCACCTCGATGATCGGCGTGCCGGTGTTCCTGGCCCTCATCCTCCGCCGCCCGGAACGCGCCTGATGGAGCGGTATGACGAGGCGCTGGCGCTGTCCGGCCTGTCCGCCGGCTATGCCCGCCGCCCGGTGATCGAGCAATTGTCGCTTGCGGGGATGCTGCCGGGGCAGGTGGTGTCGCTGATCGGTCCCAACGCCGCCGGCAAGACGACGCTGCTGCGCGCCGTCGCCGGCCTGCACCCGGCCGAAGGCTCCATTCGCCTGGGGGGGCGGGAACTGCTGGGCATGCCGCTTGCCGACCGCGCCAGGCTCGTCACCTACATGCCGCAGAGCCTGCCGCAGAAAGTGGCGCTTTCGGTGCTGGAAGCCGTGACCAGCGCGCTTCGCGCCTCGCCCGCCGAAGGGTCGGCGGCGACGGAAGAGCAGTTGCTGGAGCGCGCGCTCGATGTCGTCGAGCGGGTCGGCATCGCGCCGCTGGCCATGGTCGGGTTGGACCAGCTTTCGGGCGGGCAGCGGCAACTGGCGTCGCTGGCGCAGGCCCTGGTCCGTCGCCCCCGCGTGCTGCTGCTGGACGAGCCGATCAGCGCGCTCGACCTGCATTATCAGTTGCGGGTGATGCAACTGGTGCGAACGCTGTCGCGCGAGCAGGGCATGATCGTCGTCATGGTGCTGCACGATCTGGCCATTGCCGCCCGCTGGTCGGATCGGGTCGTCGTGCTGCAGGACGGCCGCGTCGCCGCCGATGGCGTGCCGGCCGCCGCCATCACCGAGGCGGTGCTGGCCGAAGTCTATCGGGTGAAGGGCCGGGTGGAGCAGGCTCCAGCCGGCCTTCATATCCTCATCGACGATATTCTTTCCTGAGCCGCCCGCGCTCAGCTGCGCGGACGGATGCGAAGAACGGTGTCGCTTTCCTCGCCCGAGACCCCGGACGACTTGTCGACCACGAAGACGGTGCCGTCCGCCCCCAGCGAGACATGGTTGGCGAAGGGCGCCGGGCCGAGGTTCGCCACCAGCTTGCCGTCGGCGTCGGTGACGGCGACGGTGCCGGCGCCGCGGTTGGTCACATAGGCGCGGCGCGCGGCCGGGTCGAAGGCGACATTGAGGGCGCCGGCGCCGACCGGGGTGTCGGCGACGACGGCGCCGCTTTCTCCGTCCAGCACCACCAGATTGTCGCTGCCTTGCGAGGCCACATAGATGCGGCCGGTCTGGGGATCGTGGGAAACGCCGATCGCCCCCATGGCGCCCGGCACCGGCATGGTCTTCAGCACCGTGTCGGTTCTGGTGTCGATCACCGCCACTTCATTGGTCGACATGCTGACGACATAGAGCCGGCCGGCGGCGCGGTCGAGCGACAGGCTCAGCGTCGAGAATTCGGCGCCGCGCTTCAGCGTCGGCACGGTGATGGTTTTCAGCACATCGAGCCTGGCCGAATCGAAGACGATGATGTTCGGCGTGCCGGTGGCGCTGGCATAGGCCTTGTTGCCCTGCTGGTCGACGACGACATCGCGGGAATGCGGCACGAGGCCCGGCTCGAACTGCTTCACCAGCGACAGGTCGGCCTGCCTGTAGACGGCGACGCTGTTCTGCCGGGTGTTGGTGACCCAGACATTGTCGTGGGCGTCGTCGACTCCGACTCCATAGACGGCGAACAGCCCCGGCCCCTGGGGTTGCGCCGGCTGCGCCGGAGCATTGGCCGGGCGGGCCGGGCCGGGCCGTTCGGGGGCCGCCGACGGCGTTGCCTTGGCCAGCACCGCCAGCGTATCCGCGTTCAGTTTCAGCAGTTCCGATTGCCGCACCGGCGGCCGGCCGGTTGCCGCGGTGACGAAGAGGGCGTTGTTCCTGGCGCTCCACGCCGACTGGTAGAGGCCGCGCGCCGCCTTGCCCTCGGTGATCTGGTAATTATCCTGCCCGGCAAGCGGCACCGTCGGCGACACTTTCAGATTGGCGATCGAAGCGGAATAGGGGGCGCTTGCCACCACCACCAGCGGGTGGGTGCCGGCGACGGCGTTGGCCGGCACCTGGATCTGGCCGCTGATCTTGCCTTCGCCGTCGGCGGTGAAGCCGCCGCCGGCAAGCGCGCTTGCCCCATAGAGCAGCTGCACTTGCTGGCCGGGCTGGAAGCCCTGGCCAGACACCTGCACCGTCGACCCCGCCTCGATCGGCGCCCCCCGCGTGGCGGCGGCGAAATTGACGCGCGCTTCCGAAGCGCGGTCAAGCGTGGTGAAGGCCGATTGCGCCGTTGCCGGCAGGGCGGACAGCGCGCCGGCCAGCAGCAGGGCGACGCTGGCGCGGCGGATGGCGTTCGAGGCGGTGTGATTCATGGGATTCATCCTTGTTTGGTGAGGGGAAGGCAATCGGGCCGCCGGCCCGAGGCGCCGGCGGCCATGGGTGGTTGATGGTGTCGGGCGGCCATGTTCCTTGCTGAAACTCTAGCGCCTGGGCTCGATCTTCAGGATGCGGTCGTCGGCATTGCTGCCGGCGTTGGCGGCGTTGGTGAGGGCGAGGATGCCGCCGTTCGGACCGGCGACGATCTGGTTGACGAAGGGCGCGTCGCCAAGGTTCGCCACCAGCCGGCCGTCGCGGTCGACGGCGGCGATGGTGCCGGAGACCCGGTTCCCCACATAGGCGAGCCTGGTTGCCGGATCGAAATGGACCGTCAGCGGGTTGGCGCCGGTCGGCGTGTCGGCGATCACATGGCCGTCGTTGCCGTCGAGGACGACGACATTGTCGCTGCCCTGCGACACCACGAAGATGCGGCCGGTTTCCGGGTCGGCCGACACGCTGATGGCGCCGTTGGCGCCGGGCACCGGGAACACATGCGCCACCTTGTCGGTGCGGGTGTCGATGACCGCCACTTCGTTGGTTGACAGGCTGGTGACATAGAGGCGGTGGTTGGCTGGATCGAGCGACAGGCCGATGGTGGAAAAGGTGCGGCCGCGGCCGGCGGCCGGGATGCCGATGGTGCCGGTCGCCTCCAGCTTCTGGGTGTCGAACACCGTCACGTCGGGGGTGCCGACCGCCGTCACATAGGCCTTGCCGAGATCGGGGTCGATGACGATGTCGCGCGAATGGCGGGCGACGCCAGGCTCGAACTGCTTCAGCAGCGACAGGTCTGACTGCTTGTAGACGGCGACGGTGTCCTGCATGGTGTTGGTCACCCAGACATTGTCGTGGGCGTCGTCGAGGGCGAGACCGATGCCGGCATAGGGGCGGGGCGGGCGCGCCGGCTGGCCGGCGGGCGCCGGCGGGTTGGGGGCCATGGCCGGCGCCATGCGCGCCACGATCTTCAGCGTTCCGGGGTCGAGCTTCAGCAGCTCGGCGCGTTCGATCGGCCGGGGCGGGAACCCCAGCATCGAGGTGACGAAAATGGCCTTGTTTCTGGCGCTGTAGCCGGCCTGATAGAGGCCCTTGGCCAGCGGCGCCGCCGTCACCCGATAGTCGGCCTGCCCCGAAAGCGGCACCGTCGGCGAGATCTTGAGATTGGCGATTGCCGCCGCATAGGGCTGGCTGGCCACGACGACCAGCGGATGGGTGCCGTAAGCCGCGTCGGCCGGGATTTGAATGCGGCCGCTGATCTTGCCTTCGCCATCGGCGGTGAAGTTGCCGCCCGGCAATTGCGTCGCCCCGTGCAGCAGCGACACCTGCTGGCCGGGCCGGAAGCCCTGCCCGGACACCTGCACCGTCGACCCCGCCTCGATCGGCGCCCCCGGCGTTGCGGCGGCGAAGTTGACGCGCGCGGCGGCGGCGCGGTCGAGCGTGGCAAAGGCCGATTGCGCCAGCGCCGGCGGGCTGGAAAGCACGCCGGCAAGCAGGACGGCGAGGGC
Organism: uncultured Sandaracinobacter sp.; assembly: GCA_964471485.1. GTDB lineage: Bacteria > Pseudomonadota > Alphaproteobacteria > Sphingomonadales > Sphingomonadaceae > Sandaracinobacteroides. Next base: position 4,237 of record CAYYGQ010000059.1, read on the forward strand.
AATGCGCTTCATGGTCTATCCTTGTTCGCTGGGGGAAAGGTCGATCCAGTAGATGCCGCGATAGGGCACCGACAGGAATTCGCGGTTGATGGTATCGAGCGTTGGTTCGGGGTCGATTTCAGCAAAGACATCCGGGTGGGTCCAGCGGGCGAAGGCCTCGATGGCGACGATGTCCAGCGGCGAGTTGATGAGCTGGTGGGAAAAGCCGTGGACGCGGCCGGCCTTCACCGCCGACAGGCCGGCGATGCCGGGGCGCCCGGCGATTTTTTGCAGCGACTGCCGGGCGCGAAGGGCGCTGTAGCCGGCGCCCAGCACCAGCCCGCCGGCCTTTTCGAGATGGGGACCGCCGGTCGCGATATAGAGATAAGGATCGCGCGAGATCACATATTCGAGGTTGAGCTTGCCGAACGCCTGGGCGATCACATCCGAGCCGATGTTGTGGCCGCCGACGAACTCCACATAGTCGCCGATATTGCCGCGTCCGGGGGAATTGCAGCAATCGGGGCTGATGCCGGCGTGCGCCTCGACGAAGACGGTCGGCCGGTCGTCGGCGGCAAGGCTGGCGACGGCTTCGGCGATTCGGTTCATACGCTCGGCGCGAAAGGCGATGAAGCGTTCCGCCTGCTCACTGCGGCCGGTCAGCCGGCCGAGCAGGCGCAGGCTTGGTTCCAGATTCTGGAACGGCTTCTGGAAGAAGTCGACGATGGCGACCGGGATGCCGGCGCCTTCGATCTGGGCGATCTGGGCGTCGGTGACGCCGCTTTCCAGCGACAGCAGGGCAAGGTCGGGCTTCGCCGCCAGCAGCGCCTCCAGATCGAAGCCGGCGGCCGAGCTGGCGATCTTCGGCAGCTCGGCGAGCGCGGGCGACTTTTCCAGGAACTGCTGATAGGTTTCCGTGCCGAGGCGGTTCACATCCTGCGGCCATGCCGACAGCAGCGAGACGGGATCGGGATGGAGAAGGTTGAGCGCCACCAGATAGCGGCTGTCGTCGATGGCGATGCGGTGCGCGGCGCCGGTGAGGTGGACGGCGCGGCCGCGGATGTCGACCAGTTGCGCCGCATTCTCTTGCCTGTCCGCCGACGGCGGCGCGGCCGGCCGGCCGAGGAACCAGGCGCCGAGCGCCGCCGCCAGCACCAGCAGGATGGCGATGACGATAGGGGCGCTGCCGTTTTTCCGGCTTGCCGGGCCGAGAGGATTGTTGCTGATGGCCGTTCTCCGCCGCAGAAGAGAGTTTCCGCTGACCGCCCGGATGTTTATTGAGAATGATTGTGAACAGCAAGAGAAATATGCCGAACCCCGCGAGCGCCGCCGATGCCGCCGCCGATACTGCCGCCGATACCGTCTTTGCGGCGCCGTTCCGGCTGGACGGCGCGCGCAGCCATGTGCTCGCCGCCGCCTCGGTTGCCGGCAGCTACCGCATCGACCTCTATACGCCTTCGGGAGCGGCGCCGCAGGCGGGCTGGCCGCTGCTGCTGCTGCTCGACGCCGACGGTTCGTTCGCCACCGCCGTCGAAGCGGTGCGGCGCATGGGCCGCCGCCCCGATGCGACCGGGGTCGCCGCCGCCGTGGTGGCCGGCGTGTCGGCGCTCGATCCGGGGGATGCGCGCTCTGTCCGCCGTCGTGATTTCACGTCTCCTGGCGGGGTGGGACGGGGCGGTGGCGGCGCCCCCGGATTCGCCCGCTTTCTGGAGGCGGAGGTGCTGCCGCTGGTAGACAGCACCGTGCCGCTCGACCGGGCGCGGCGCACGCTGTTCGGCCACTCGCTTTCCGGCTATTTCGCCCTCTGGCTGCTGGCGAACCGGCCGGGGCTGTTTCGCGATTATGCGGCGGTCAGCCCGTCGATCTGGTGGGATCCGCCGGGGCTTCGTTCCGGCCTGGCGGCGCTTGCGGGCAGCGATCGGCGGGCACTGGTGTTGATGGGCGAATGGGAAGACCGCATCCCGCCCTGGCAGCTGCTCCACCCCGGGGTGGAGGAAGTGCGGGCGCGGCGCGCGGCGCGGCGGCTGCTGGAGAATGCCCGCGAAACGGCGGCGTTGCTGGCCGATGTGCTGGGGGAAGGGCAGGCGCGCTTCGAACTGCTGGCCGACGAGGATCATGCCTCGATCGTCTCGGCCGCCATTCCGCGCGCCCTTCGCATGGCGGCCCGGCCATGACGGATGGCGCGCATATCCCGGTTTTCACCCTTGGCACCGAGCTTCGGCAGGCAGAGGGCCGCTGGTGGCTTGCCGTGGCCGGCGAGCGCAGCCAGCCGAACGCCATTGCCGTCGATCTGCTGCGGCTGGTGAACGGCCATCGCCCGGTCGACACCATCGTCGATCTTCTGGCCCTGCGCTACGAGGCGCCGCGGCAGCGCATCATGGCCGATGTCGTCGTGCTGCTGGACGATCTCGTCGCCCGTGGGGCGATCCTGCTTCGCGAACAGCCGCAATGGAAACTGTCGCTGGCCATGCTGTGGACCTGGCTGAAACTGCCGTTCCGCCGCCGCTAGGCGGCTGGCTTCGCCGCTTCGGCCGCGGTTTCCAGCGCCAGCGCCGAATGGGCATAGGCGCCGCCGGCGCGCATTTCCGCCGCCACCCAGATGGCTTCCATCAGTTCCTGTTCGCTGGCCCCATGGCGAATCGCCGCCCTGGTGTGGCCCTTGATGCAATAGGGGCATTGCGTCACATGGGCGACGGCGACGGCGATCAACTGCTTCGTCTTCACCGGCAGCGCCCCCTCGGCGAATACCTGCTTGCTGAAGGCGTCGAAGGCGGCGCTGGTTTCAGGCGTCAGCTCGCGGCGACGGCGGGCATGGGCGGCGGTGTTGGTTGGATACAGGCCTTCGGGCATTTCATGCTCCTTTGCCGGGCGGCCGGGGCCGGCCGGCGGCTCGTCTCAGCGCCAGTAATTGTTGGCGGCGGCAACGGTCTGGAAGTGCAGGGCGATCACCTGCGACGAGGCGATCAGCTGCTGGCTGTCCTGTTCGTAGGCGGCGCGCAGCTTGTCGCGCACTTCGGCCGAAGGCTGGGTCAGCTTGACGCCGACGCGGGCGAGCTTGGCGGCAAGCGCGAAGCCTTCCTCGGGGGTTGCGGTGATGAGCGAGGGGAGCCAGGATTCGGCCACGGGCGTTCCTTTCGGTCTGGAGTGTTGGCAGTCTATCGGTGGAATCCGCCGCCACAAGAGAGGATGGCGGGAAAAACCATTTGTATCGTGGCTTTTCCGGCTAGACTTTGCCGGGCGACAAATTCGAGGAGGGAGACCGGCGTGCCGATCCGAACCATCGTTGCGGCCATTGCCCCGGACGACGGCGAAACCGTCGCCGGGCGGGCGGCGCAACTGGCGCTGGCGCATGGCGCCAGGCTGATGCTGCTGGCGGTGATCGAGGAATTGCCCGCCGAGTCGGCGCCGGCGTCCGGCCTCGATTCGCGGATGCGCCGGCAGGCGACGGAGCGTCTCCATGGCCTCGCCGAACGGCTGGGCGTCGCGGCCGGGATTCTGCTCGAAACCGGGAAGGCGCATGTGGCCATTCGCGCGGTGGCGGCGCGCGTCGGCGCCGACCTGCTGCTGATCGGCGCCGGCAGGCCGCACGGCCTTCGCGAACGCATGTTCGGCTCGACCGCCGACCGGCTGATCCGCGCCGCGCCCTGCCCGCTGCTGCTGGTGAAGCGGCCGGTGGCGGATCCCTATCTTCATGCCGTCGTCGGGGTGGATTTCTCGGCGGATTCGCAGCGGGCGGCCCAGGCGGCGGCCATGGTGGCGCCGGCGGCGACGCTGACCCTGCTGCACATGGTGGAGCCGCAGCCGTCGTTCGAGCAGGCGATGCTGAAAAACGGCGTCGCCAGCGACGAGATCGACCGCTACCGTCGCGACCGGCTGCAAGCGGCGCGGCGGCGGCTGCGGCGGCAATTCGCGCCGGAACTGCCGCAGGCGCGGCGAAACGTGCGCTATGGCGATGCGGCGGAGGCGCTGGTGCGGGCATCGAAGGCGCGCCCGTCGGTGCTGCTGGCGATCGGGGCGCAGGGGGCGGACCGCATGGTCGAGCGCCTGCTTGGCAGCGTCGCCCGCAAGGTGCTGCTGAAAAGCCGTTCAGATGTGCTGCTGATCCCCGGCTGAGGGCGGTTCCGCGATGCTCCGCTCGGGCGGCACCTTCGTCGACCCCTCGGCGCGGTCGCGGTGAAGGGCGGCGCGCGCCAGCAGGATAAGGCCGATCGGCGTGGTCAGCGTCACGAACAGCGCCACCAGCAGTTCATGCACGATCGGCCGCCCCTGGCCGATCGACACCGACAGCACCGACGCTGCCAGGATGAGCGCCATGCCCAGCGTGCTGCCAAGGGTGGGCGCATGCACCCGCTCGTAGAAAGAGCGGAAACGCACCAGGCCGAGGGTGCCGATGAAGGTGGTGGCGGCGCCGGCCAGCAGCAGCAGGCCGACGAGAAAGCCGGCCCATTGCGGCAGATCGGGGGCGCCGCTCATTCGATCACCTCGCCGCGCATCAGGAATTTGGCCAGCGCCGCCGTGCCGGTGAAGCCGAGGAGGCCGATGCCGAGCGCCGCTTCGAAATAGAGCGTGCGCGCTGTCTCGATGCCGTAGGAAAGCAGCAGCAGCATGGCGGTGGTGTAGAGGGTGTCGAGGGCGAGCGCCCGGTCCTGGGCGCGGGGGCCGCGGACCATCCGCCACAGCGCGCAGGCCATCGCCAGCCCCAGCAGCAGTTGCGAAAGCGTGATGGCGAGGGAAAGAACCGGGATGTTCATTCGAAAATCTCCAGCAGCGCCCGCTCGTAGCGCTCTTTGATGGTGCGGATCCAGCCTTCCCGGTCGTCGAGGTCGAGCACATGCAGCAGCACGAAATGGCGGGTCGAATCATGCTGCACCCAGATGGTTCCGGGGGTGGCGGTGATGATGAGGGCAAGGGCCGCCAGCGAATAGGGGCTGCGGACATCGAGCGGGATTTCGAGGAAGCCCGGCTGGTGATGCAGGCGGGGGGAAAGGATCTGCCGGGCGACGGCGAGGTTCGATTTCAGGATGTCGGTCGCCACCACCAGCAGCAGCCGGCCGAGCGGCCGGCCGATCCGCATGGTGAAGGGCGGTGGCGACAGCGCCAGCATCACCCGCGGCAGCAGCAGCGCCACCACAAGCGCCATCGCCATGTGGCCGGTGGAAAAGCCGGTCAGCAGCAGCCAGAAGACGGCGACTCCGAACGCCAGCAGCGGAAAGGGAAACAGCCTTCTCATCCGCCCGCCGCCAGCGGCCGCGCTTCGAGCACGGCTTCGATATAGGAAGAGGGAAGAACCAGATTTTCGGCGGTGCGCTCCATATAGCGCATCACCGGCCCGGCGGCGACGGTGAGGGCGAGGCAGGCGCCGAGCAGCAGCCAGACCGGAACGATCTCGATGATGTTGAGCGGTGGCGGGCTGTGCCGGGCCGGAGTCCATAGCAGGTCGATCCCGGCCCTCGTCATCGAGATCATGGCGGCAAGGCCCGAAAGCGCCAGCAATGTGACGAAGGTCCAGGTGACGGGGGTGATGGCGGTCTTCTGGAACAGCGCGTCGAGGATGGCGAATTTGCCGATGAAGCCGGAAAAAGGCGGCAGGCCGGACAACAGCAGCGCGCAGATGATGAAGCAGCCGCCGAGGATGGCGATGGTGCCGGGGATGACCACCCCGGCCTCGGTTTCCTCGTCTTCGTCTTGCGGCACGCCGACATAATTGTCGCGGCGGCCGCTATATTCGTCGCGGAAGGCAGGCTCTTTGCCGTCGGCGCCTTCCTC
>CAYYGQ010000060.1:0-9965 GCA_964471485.1 uncultured Sandaracinobacter sp.
CGCTGTTTGACGACATCTTCGGCAATATCGGCGCGGTCGGTGCCGGCGGTGTCCCCGCGGCCGGCCCCTGAATGGTTGGCGCCTACGCGGCGCCCCCCGACATGCAAAAACACAACATACAAAAAAGCCGGGAGGAAACTCCCGGCTTTTTCTTGCCCGATGCCGCACAGCCATCTGCGCGTCGCCGCCGCCATGCGGAACCCGGCGGGAGCGGGACCGGACTCCTGATTTTCGGATATAGCTGCTATCCTTTGCAGATAGACAATATCGTGCGAAAATGCTATGATTGGCGTTGCAAAAATGTCTGCTGGGGGCATGGATAATGAAATATTCCATTGCCGGCGGTTTCCTGTTGAGCATGTTGCTGCTTGCCGGAACGGCGCAGGCCACTGATCCGCCCGTCACCGTCAAAGTCGAAGCCTGGGGCCCGCCCGTCGTCCGGGAATTCACCGATCCTCCAAAGGACGAACAGGGAAAGCCGCTGCTGAAGCCGGGTGAGGATGCCGTCGCGGTGGCGGAAGTCGAGTCGGTTCCCAGCTACGCCTTCACGGGAAGCGAGGAAGGCGGCGACATCAAGCTGAAAACAGTCGAGATTACCATCAAGGGCAATACGGTGATCCATGTGCCGACGGATGCCGACCAGAAGTTGCGCGACCACGAGCATGGCCATGACGACCTCTACCGCAACGAATATGCAGAGCAGGCCGCCAAGATGAGCACCGAGGCGGTGCAGAAGCTGTTCGAGCGGACGTTTGGAAGCTTCGAGGAACTGGACAATGCAATCAACGATGCAATCCACGACCATGGCCTCGCGCCGCTGAAGCGGAACATGGAAATTGCCAACGAAAAATATGACCGGCTGACGAAGCATGGCACCGACAGCGAGATTGACCATACGCAGGGCGTTGCCCTGACGAAGCAGGAGCGCGCCGCGGCGCCTCCGGCCGGAAAAACGAAAACCGGCCCCGATCTCTCGCAGCAGTCAGGCGCGACAGGGCCAGAATCGGTGCATGTTTCGCTCGATCCGGAAAGTGGCGCGCTGCAATTCGGCGGCGATCTTCTTATTGCTCATGCGCTCGACCCGGTCGACCCGATCATCGGCCGGGGCCTGTTCGAAATCGAGCCGCTGCTGATCATCGGCCCGACGGAAAGCGGCGCCATCCACCTGTCGGATACGGCGTTCCTCATCCGCGACAGCAGCACTGGTGAAGCGCTGCTTGACGGCTTCCTGCTGGAACTGGCCTACAGGCCGTCAAGCCTTTCGGGCTTTGCCGGCATACTCCAGGGCTATCTCGACATTCCGCCCGATTTCGCCGACGGCATCGCAAACAGCATCAATTCGGAGTTGCTGGCCGGGCTTGGCCTGCTGCGCGACGCCGGCGCCCTCACCGGCTTCTGGCTCTATACCGATGCGCCACTGTTCGATGCCGTGGGCAATCCGCTGCTGCCCGTCGAAGGGGTCCGCGGCATGATGAGGATCGGCGTGGCGATGGTCCCGGAGCCGGCGACCTGGGCATTGTTCCTCATCGGCTTCGGCTTCATCGGAACGGCGCTACGGCAGCGCCGGCAACGGGCCGCCTGACGGCCGGATATAAAAAGGCCGGGGTTTCCCCCGGCCTTTTCGCGTCTTTCGTCGCTCCTCAGTGGGCGGCAAGTGCCGCCAGCAGCAGCAGTGCCACGATGTTGGAGATCTTGATCATCGGGTTGATGGCCGGGCCAGCGGTGTCCTTATAGGGATCGCCAACGGTGTCGCCGGTGACCGCCGCCTTATGCGCTTCGGAACCCTTGCCGCCATGATGGCCGTCCTCGATGTACTTCTTGGCATTGTCCCAGGCGCCGCCGCCGCTGGTCATCGAAATGGCAACGAAAATGCCCGATACGATGACGCCCAGCAGCAATGCGCCCAGTGCCGCAAAGCCATTTTCCTGCCCAGCCACAGCGGTGATGACGAAATAGACGACGATCGGCGCCAGCACCGGCAGCAGCGACGGCACGATCATTTCCTTGATCGCCGCCTGCGTCACCAAGCCGACGGTGCGGGCGTAATCCGGCCGCGACGTGCCTTCCATGATGCCGGGGTTGTTGCGGAACTGGCTGCGCACTTCCTCGACCACCGAGCCGGCGGCGCGGCCCACCGCCGTCATGCCCATGGCGCCGAAGATATAGGGCATCAGGGCGCCGATCAGCAGGCCGACGATGACATAGGGGTTCGACAGCGAGAAATCGACCGTCAGGTGGCTGAAGAACTTGCCGAGGTCGGCGGTGTAGGCGTTGAACAGCACCAGCGCCGCCAGACCGGCGGAGCCGATGGCATAGCCCTTGGTGACGGCCTTGGTGGTGTTGCCGACGGCGTCCAGGGCATCGGTCCGCTCGCGCACTTCGCCTTCAAGCCCCGCCATTTCGGCGATGCCGCCGGCATTGTCCGTCACCGGGCCATAGGCGTCGAGCGCCACCACCATGCCGGCCAAGGCCAGCATCGCCGTTGCGGCGAAGCCGATGCCGATGACGCCGGCGAACTGGTAGGAAGCGATCATGCCGGCGCAGATGACCAGCGTCGGCAGCGCCGTCGCTTCCAGGCTGACGGCGAGGCCCTGAATGATGTTGGTGCCGTGGCCGGTTTCCGACGCCTTGGCGATCGAGCGCACCGGGCGATAATTGGTGCCGGTGTAATATTCGGTGATCCACACCATCAGCCCGGTGACGACAAGCCCGACCATCATCGACCAGAACAGGTCCATCGCCGTGATGCCGTTGCCGACATCGGCCGCAAGATCCGGGAACACCAGCTTGGTGACGAAGAACAGAGCCGGGATCGACACCAGCGCCGAGACGATGAAGCCCTTGTAGAGCGCGCCCATGATGTTCCTGGACGTGCCGAGCTTGACGAAGAAGGTGCCGAGGATGGAGGTGAGGATGCAGGCGCCCCCCGCCAGCAGCGGCAGCGCCATCAACTGCCCCAGATAGTCGCCGCCAACCAAAAGCGCCGTCAGCACCATGGTGGCGCCGACCGTCACCACATAGGTCTCGAAGAGGTCGGCGGCCATGCCGGCGCAGTCGCCGACATTGTCGCCGACATTGTCGGCGATGACGGCGGGGTTCCTCGGATCGTCTTCGGGAATGCCGGCTTCCACCTTGCCGACGAGGTCGGCGCCGACATCGGCGGCCTTGGTGAAGATGCCGCCGCCCAGCCGGGCGAAGATGGAAATCAGCGAGGCGCCGAGCGCCAGGCTGACCAGGCTGTCGATGACGAGGCGGTCGTCGGGCGCATAGCCCTGCACGCTGGTCAGCAGATAATAATAGCCGGCGATGGCAAGGAGGGCGAGACCGGCCACCAACAGGCCGGTGATGGCGCCGGCGCGAAACGCCAGCGTCAGCCCGGCTTGCAGGCCGTGGCGGGCGGCTTCCGCCGTCCGCACATTGGCGCGCACCGAGATGTTCATGCCGATGAAGCCGGTGACGCCCGACAGCAGCGCGCCGATCAGGAAGCCGATCGCCGGATGCAGGCCGAAGAACCAGAACACCAGCAGCAGCGCGACCACGCCGACCACGGCGATGGCGCCATATTGCTTCCTGAGATAGGCGCCGGCGCCTTCCTGGATGGCGGCGGCGATTTCCTGCATGCGCACGTTTCCGGCGGGTGCCGCAAGCACCGCGCGCGTGGTCAGCAGGCCATAGAGCACGGCGATGACGCCGCAGGCGATGGCAAGAACAACGAAGTTCACGTCTTTACCCCCTGTCTGTCGGCGGCGCCCGTTTCAGGCACAGCCATATGGGATCGGCCGGCAACGACGGCCGGCGCGATAATGCCGTCGCTTGATGGCAAAGCCGCTGCCCTTACGCAAGAGAGTGATTCGCAAGAGAGCGATTCGCAACAGCGCGATTCGCAAAGGATGCCGCTCAGCGGTGCAGAAAGCCGAGCTGGCCGGGGGCAGCGCCATCGAGCCGCACCCCCGCCCCGGCGCCCACCGCGCCGATCCGCGCCACGGGCACCCGCGCCGCCTCGGCCGCCCGCAGCACCTGCCGGCGCCTTGCCTCGGGCGCCGTGAACAATAGTTCGTAATCGTCGCCAAGGGTCGCCAGTTCGGCGACGGCCACCCCCGAAGCGCGCACTTCAGCGGCCAGCGGAATCCGCGCCGATTCGATAGCAAGCGCCACGCCCGACGCTTCGCCCAGCCGCGCCGCGTCCAGCAGCAGCCCGTCCGACACATCGAGCATGGCGCTGGCGATTCCCCGCAGCGCCAGGCCAAGAGCAAGGCGCGGGCGCGGATAGCGGTAGCGTTTCAGCAGCAGGCCGCCCTCGACATCGGGCCGTTCGCCAAGCGCCACCCGCAGGCCAAGGCCGGCGGCGCCGATGTCGCCCGAAAGCCAGAGATCGTCGCCAGCCGTCGCGCCGGCGCGGCCGATGGCGCCCCCCGCCGGCACCGAGCCAAGCGCCGTCAGCGCGCAGACCGAACGCGCGCCCGAGCGGATGGTGTCGCCGCCCAGAAGCGGCACCTCGAAGCGGCGAAGCGCCACGCCGACGCCCCGCACCAGTTCCCTTGCCCATGCGATGCCGCGGCCTTCGCCGATTCCGGCCCCCAGCAGCACGCCCACCGGCCGCGCCCCCTCGGCGGCGAGATCGGAGAGGTTGACCGCCACCAGCTTCCAGCCGACGGCGGCCGGCGGGCAGTCCGGCGTGAAATGCACGCCCTCGGCCAGCAGGTCGTGGGTCGCCACCAGTTGCAGGCCCAACGGCCAGTCCAAGACGGCGCAATCGTCGGCAAGGCCGCGCGCCGCCCGGTGCGTCGCCAGGCCGCGCAGCGTCTCCAGCAGGCCGGCTTCCAGCCCGCCCTCCCCTTCACTCGGGGCGGGCATGTTTTCCCAGCCGGTCCAGCAGCGCGTTCACGAAACCGGCCTCGCGCTGGTCGTAGAAGGCGCGCGCCACATCGACATATTCCGACACCACGGCGGCGCGCGGCACATCGGCGCGCGCCAGCAGTTCGTAGGCGCCAAGCCGGAGAATCTGCAACAACAGCGTGTCCAGCCGGTCGAGCGACCAGCCGCTTCCAAGGAAACGGCCGATGGCCGAATCGATCTCGTCGGTCCGCGCCAGCGCGCCCGACACCAGATCGTCGAAAAACGCCCGGTCGGCGCCGCGCAGCGCCACGCCGTCTTCGGCCCAGTCCAGCGCTTCGCCAAGGCGATGGCGATGAAATTCGTGCAGCAGATGCGCGGTCGCCGTTCCGGCCACCGCCTGCTGGTACAGCGCCTGCACCGCGGCAAGGCGCGCCATCGAACGGCTCTGCCGGGGGTCGGGCATGTCGGAGGAAGCGGACTGCATGGCCGACGCCTTAGCGCCGCTTGCCCGCCGGGGCCAGCACAATGGCCAGAACAGGGAATAACCGGCAAACTGGCAACGGGACGCGCCGAGTCGATGGGTTTTCGCCGCCGGAAGCCAGCGGTTTTTCCACCATGACGCTTGACGATTCCACCCTCGCGGTGCGAAGCGCGTTCAGCAATGTGTAACTGCCCGTCTGCCAGAAGGGGCGGACTGGTTTCGGACTGCCCGAAAACGGGCATTGATGGAGAGTGGACATGACGAAATTTCTCGGGCGTGCCTCGGTGCTGGTTCTGGCCGCACTCGCCATGGCGGCCACCCCCCAGACAGCGTTCGCGCAGAAAAAGGACGACAAGCCGGCGCCGCTGAAATTTTCCAAGAAGGTGCAGCCGATTCTGGCCAAGGCGCAGAAGGCGCAGCAGTCCGAGGATCAGCAGGGCGCGCTCGCCTTCCTCGACGAGGCCGACGCCGTTGCCGACAAGAACGCCGACGACGCCTATATGATCGCCATGATGCGCCTCAATTCGGCCATCGCCCTGAAAGACAACGCCCTCCTCGAAAAATCGTTGCAGGGCGCGCTCGACACCGGCCGCATCGACCCCGAGGAAGCGGTGAAATTCCACCGCAACCTCGGCGCCTTGGCGCTGCAACGCAACGATTTCGGCAAGGCGCTCGCGGAATTCGACCAGGTGCTGGCCGCCGACCCGAGCGATACGCAACTGATGGTGGAAGTGGCGGAACTGGAACGCCGCCAGGGGCAGGACCAGAAGGCCATCGCCACCATCAACAAGGCGATCGCCGCCAAGGCCGCCGCCGGCGAGAAGGCCGACGAAAGCTGGTATCGCCGGGTTCTCGCCATCGCCTACGACAAAAGCCTGGCGCCGGAAGTCGCCGCCGGCAGCGAGGCGCTGCTCGCCGCCTATCCCTCGGCCACCAACTGGCGCGACGCCCTGGTCATCTATCGCGAGGCCAGCAAGGTCGACGACCAGGCCAATCTCGATGTCATGCGGCTGATGCGCGCCAACGGCGCCCTGACCGGCGAGCGCGACTATGTGGAATATGCCCAGACGGCCATCCTCGGCGGCTTCCCCGGCGAAGCGAAGGAAGTGCTGGACGAAGGCATCGCCAAGGGCGCCCTTCAGGCCAGCACCCCGGCGGTGAAGGAAATGCTCGACAGCGTCAATTCCAAGGTGGCCTCCGACAAGGCGTCGCTCGCCGGGCTTGAAAAGGAAGCGGCGGCGGCCAGGAACGGCCGCGCCGCCATGGGAACGGCCGACGCCTATCTCGGCTATGGCGACTACGCCAAGGCGGCGGCGCTCTACAGGCTGGCGCTGGAGAAGGGCGATGTCGACACCGACGCCGCCAACACCAGGCTCGGCTTCGCCCTCGCCAAGACCGGCGACAGGGCCGGGGCCGACGCCGCCTTTGCCGCCGTCACCACGGCGCCACGGGCGCAACTCGCCAAATATTACACGCTCTGGGCCGACAACCAGGGCTGAACCCAGGGAAAGACACCTGGGCGGACGGCAGGGTCCGCCCCTTTTCTTTCCGCAGATCAAGGAACACCCTGACAGATGACGATCCGGCTTGGTCTCACCTTCGACGACGTGCTGCTGGTTCCGCAGGAATCGGCCGTGCTTCCCTCCAGGGCCGATACCAGCACGCGGATCAGCAGGAACATCGAGCTTTCGATCCCGGTGCTGTCGTCCGCCATGGACACGGTGACGGAAGCGCCGATGGCCATCGTCATGGCCCAGGCCGGCGGCATCGGCGTCCTGCACCGCAACCTCTCCATCGAAGAGCAGGTGCAGGCGGTGCGCCAGGTGAAACGTTTCGAGGCGGGGATGGTGGTGAACCCGATCACCATGACCGCCGACCAGACGCTGGGCGAAGCGCTCGGGCTGATGGAAAAACACCAGATCTCCGGCATCCCCGTGGTCGAGCCGTCCGCCCCCGGCCAGCCGGGCAAGCTGATCGGCATCCTCACCAACCGCGACGTGCGCTTCGCCGGCAACAAGAAGCAGCCGGTCGCCGAACTGATGACCAAGCAGAATCTGGCGACGGTGAAAGCGGGCGTCAGCCAGGAAGAGGCGCGGCGGCTGCTGCACCGCCGCCGCATCGAGAAGCTGCTGGTGGTGGACGACGACGACCGCTGCATCGGTCTCATCACCGTCCGCGACATGGAGCGGACCATCAGCTATCCGAACGCCACCAAGGATCGCTCCGGCCGCCTGCGGGTGGCGGCGGCCACCACCGTCGGCGACGCCGGGTTCGAGCGCTCTTCGGCCCTGATCGAGGCCGAATGCGACCTCATCGTCGTCGACACCGCGCACGGTCACTCGAAAATGGTGACCGAAGCCATCCGCCGGCTGAAGGCGAAATACCCCGAGGCCGAAATCCTTGCCGGCAACGTGGCGACGGCGGCGGCGGCGAAGGCGCTGATCGAAGCCGGCGCCGATGGCATCAAGGTCGGCATCGGCCCCGGCAGCATCTGCACCACCCGCGTCGTCGCCGGCGTCGGTGTGCCGCAGCTGACGGCCATTCTCGACACCGTGGCGGCCACCGCCCCCTTCGGCATTCCCGTGGTGGCCGACGGCGGCCTCAGAACCTCGGGCGATATCGCCAAGGCCATGGCCGCCGGCGCCAACGCCGTCATGATCGGCTCGCTGCTGGCCGGCACCGACGAGGCGCCGGGCGAAACCTTCCTCTACCAGGGCCGCACCTTCAAAAGCTATCGCGGCATGGGCAGTGTCGGCGCCATGGCGCGCGGCTCGGCCGACCGCTATTTCCAGCAGGACATCAAGGACCAGTTGAAGCTGGTGCCGGAAGGAATCGAAGGCCAGGTGCCCTACAAGGGGGCGGCGCGCGACGTGCTGCACCAGCTGGTCGGCGGGCTGAAGGCGGCCATGGGCTATACCGGCTCGGCGACGCTCGCTGATCTCCGCCAGCGGGCGGAATTCGTCCGCATCACCAACGCCGGCCTGCGCGAAAGCCATGTCCACGACGTGACCATCACCCGGGAAGCCCCCAACTACCCGACGCACTGATGCGGGAATCGGCGCGGTTGCAGGCGGCCATCGACATTCTCGATCAGGTGATCGCCGCCTCGAAGGCCGGCGGCGCCGCCGCCGACACGCTCGCCGCCCGCTATTTCGCCGGCCGTCGCTATGCCGGATCGAAGGACCGGGCGGCGGTCCGCGAGCTGTTGTTCCAGGCGATCCGTTTCGCGGCCGAACGGCCGCCATCCGGGCGGGCGCTGCTGCTTGGCCTCGCCGAACAGGCCCGCCCCGATCTGCTGCCGCTGTTCGACGGCGGCCCGCACGCGCCGCCGCCGCCAATGGCCGACGAACCGCGCAGCCGGCCGTCGCTCTACCCCGAATGGCTGCGAAGCGAACTGCATGCCCGCTTCGGCCAGAGGCTCGACGCCGAGGCGCGGGCGCTGCTGGAGCGGGCACCGCTCGACCTCCGCGTCAATCCGCTGCGCGCCGGCGGCGACGATGGCCGCGCCGATGGCCGTGCCAAAGTAGCGGCGGCGCTGGGCGCGCGACCGATTCCGGGGCTGGAGCACGGCCTGAGGCTGGAGACGCCCGTCGCCCTCGACCGCCATCCGCTGATGCAGGGCGGCGCCATCGAGATCCAGGACGCCGGCAGCCAGCGGGCGGTGGCGACGGCCGCCGCCCGGCCGGGCGAAACCGTCGTCGATCTTTGCGCCGGCGCCGGCGGCAAGACGCTGGCGCTGGCCGCCGACATGCTGGGCGAAGGCCGCCTCCTCGCCTGCGACACCGATCGCCGCCGGCTGCGGGCCATGGAGCCACGGCTGCTGAAGGCCGGTCTCGCCGCTTTCGTCGAACGGCGGCTGCTCGATCCGGGCTGCGAAGGGCAGGCCCTTGCGGATCTCGCCGGCCATGCCGATCTGGTGCTGGTGGATGCGCCCTGTTCCGGCAGCGGCACCTGGCGACGCAACCCGGAGTTGCGCTGGCGGCTCGACCGCCCCCGGCTCGACCGGCTGCTGCGGTTGCAGGAAAGGCTGATCGGGCTTGGCGCTTCGCTGCTGCGGCCCGGCGGCCGGCTCGTGTACGCGGTGTGCTCGGTGCTGCCGGCGGAAGGAGAGCGACAGGCATTGAGAGCGGCGGCCGAAACGGGCATGAAGCTTCAGAGCCTGCAACTGCTGTCGCCGGCGGCGGACGGTTGCGACGGCTTCGCCATCGCCGTCTTCGCGCACGGATGAAAGAAGGACAGACGATGGCAGAACGGGCGATGGCAGGACGGAAAGGAGCGTGCGGCATGAACCGACCCCCCAGGAACGGCCCAGTCCGCGACGGCCCAGTCCGCAACGGCCCAGTCCGCGACGGCCCGATCCGCGCGTCCTTGCTGGCGGCGCTGCTGCTGGCCTGCGCCCTGCCGGCGGCCGCGGTCGAAACCCCCTACCCCGATCCGGCGCCGGCGCCGGCGCGCGGCCTCCCCGACGACCAGCTGGCGCCGCTGTCGCTCGACATGATGCGGGTGGCGAACGATTCGCTGGCCGCGAACGACACCGCGACCGCGATCGAATATTTCGAAGCGGCGCTGGCCGCCGACCCGCGCAACCGCCAGGCCTATGTCGGCCTCGCCATGGCCGCCATCGCCGACGGCCTGCCCGGCCGCGCCA
>CAYYGQ010000061.1:0-9889 GCA_964471485.1 uncultured Sandaracinobacter sp.
ATGTGGCGACCTACACCAACACCATCGAAAGCGGCTTCGGCTCGGGGCTGATGGCCGGCGGCTTCATGCTGAACAACGAGCTGACCGATTTCGATTTCGCGCCGGTGAAGGCGGACGGCTCGGACGCCTACAACAGCGTGCAGGGCGGCAAGCGGCCGCGAAGCTCGATGTCGCCCACCATCGTCTTCGACGAGGCGGGGAAGCCGCTGGCCGCCTTCGGCGCCGCCGGCGGCGCCACCATCATCGCCCAGGTGGCGAAGGCGCTGATCGCCTATCTCGACTGGGGCATGTCGGTCGAGGACGCGCTGGCGGCGCCGCAACTGCTGGCCGACCGCAACGGCGTGCTGCTGGAAGAAGGCACGCGCCTGGCCGGCATGGCGGCGGCGATGCAGGCGCTTGGCCACAACAATGTGCGGGTGCGGCCGTTGCCGATCAAGCTGAACGGCCTGGCCCGGGTGGAGAATGGCTGGCGCGGCGCCGCCGACCCCAGAAGCGAGGGAAAGGCAGTGGCCGTTTCCGCCGCGGATGCCGGAAAATGACGACGTGAGCCGGGCCGTGCCCGATGCCGGGCATGAAGGCGAACAGGAAGCCGAACAGGAAGCCGAGCGCTGGCCCAATCTCGTCGAGCTGTTTTTCGCGCGGGCGGCCGAGCATGGCGCCGCGCCCTTTCTGTGGCAAAAGACCGGCGAGGCGTGGTGCGCCATTCGCTGGGACGAAGCGGCGAAACGGGTGGCCGGCATCGCCACGGCGCTTCGCGCCCGGGGGCTGAGACCGGGCGAGCGCGTGGTGCTGGTGTCGGAGAACCGGCCGGAATTCTGCCTGTTCGATCTTGGCATCATGGCGGCCGGCGGCGTGTCCGTGCCCACCTACACCACCAACACCGTCCGCGACCATCAGCATATCCTGGAAAATTCCGGCGCCGTCGCCGCCATCGTCTCGACGGCGAAGCTGGCCCGGCCGCTACTGGAAGCGGCCATGCGTTCGAGCCACTGCCGGCTGCTGGTGAGCTTCGAGCGGATGGCGCACGGGCAGGCGCCGGCTTCGCTCGAACTGCTGCATGTGGACGAATTGCTGGCGGGCGTCGTCGCGGACGTGGCGGCGGTGCGCGCCGCGGTGACGAGCGGGCGCGACGATCTCGCCTGCCTCATCTATACGTCGGGCACCGGCGGGGCGCCGCGCGGCGTATGCCAGCATCATGGCGCCATTCTTCGCAACATCGCCGGCTGCGCCGAGATCCTGCACGATGATTTTCCGCCGACGGCGGGGCCGGAGCGCTTCCTGTCGTTCCTGCCGCTGAGCCATGCCTATGAGCATACCGCCGGCCAGTATCTGCCGATCGGCCTTGGCGGGCAGATCTATTACGCCGAGAGCCTGGAAAAGCTGGCCACCAACATCCGCGAGACCGCGCCCACCATCATGGTGGTGGTGCCGCGCCTGTTCGAACTGCTGCGGACGCGGATGCTGAAGGAAATCGAGCGCAAGGGCGGCCTGGCGCCGAAGCTGCTGGGGGCGGCCGGGCGGCTTCAGGAAAAGCGCGCCGCCGGGCAGCGCCTCGGCCTCGCCGACCGCTCGCTGGATTTCCTGCTCGAACGCACCTTGCGGAACAATGTGCGCGGCGCCCTTGGCGGGCGCCTGAAGGCGATGGTGTCGGGGGGCGCGCCGCTAAACCCCGAGGTGGGCCGGTTCTTCGATGCGGTCGGGGTGACGGTGTTGCAGGGCTATGGGCAGACCGAGGCCGGCCCGGTGATCAGTTGCAATCGCCCGAGGGCCGGAATCCGCATGGACAGCGTCGGCCCGCCCTTGCCCGGCGTCGGGGTGAAGATCGCCGACGACGGCGAGATTCTGGTCGCGGGCGAACTGGTGATGCACGGCTATTGGCGCAACCCGGCGGAAAGCGCCCGCGTTCTTGGCGAGGACGGCTGGTTACGCACCGGCGACATCGGCCGCCTCGACCCCGACGGCCATCTGGTCATCACCGACCGCAAGAAGGACATCATCGTCAACGACAAGGGCGACAATGTGGCGCCGCAGCGCATCGAGGGCATGTTGACGCTGCAGCCGGAAATCGCCCAGGCCATGGTCTATGGCGACCGCCGGCCCTATCTGGTGGGCGTGGTCGTTCCCGACAACGACTATCTGCTGCACTGGGCGGCGAAAGAAGGGCAGGACATCGAGGCGATCCGCCAGGAGCCGGATTTCCTGCGCTCGATGCAGGCGGCGGTGGACCGGGTGAACGCCCATCTGTCCGTCACCGAGAAGGTGCGCCGGGTGATCCTCGCCGACGCGCCCTTCTCGATCGAGAACGAACAACTGACCCCGAGCCTGAAGATCCGCCGCCATGTCCTGAAAGAAATCTACGGGGCGCGGCTCGATTCGCTCTACCGCTAGAAGGCCAACGACAAGAGGGCGCCGAGGAGCAGGCCAAAAACGAACCACAGCAGGCGATTCGACCGGGAGGCCGGCAAAGGCGGCAAGGGGGGCGGCGGCGGGGCGGCGCTTTCCGGCGGCAACTGGCGAAGGAAGCGCTGGGCGAGGCCGGGCAGCCGGCCGATGAGGCTGGCGGTGCCAAGAAGCGAATCCGCGAGGCGCGCCTCTGGCCCCAGTTCGTCGCGCATCCAGCCGGCGACATAGGGGCGGGCGATTTCCCACATGTTGACCTCGGGGTCGAGACCGAGCGCCACCCCCTCCACCATCACCATGGTCTTTTGCAGCAGCAGCAGATGCGGCTGCACCGCCATATCGAATTCGCGGGTGACGGCGAACAGGCCGTCCAGCAGGTTGGCGATGGAAATGTCGCGGGCGTGGCGGCCGCGGATCGGCTCGCCGACGGCGCGCAGCGCCGTCGCGAAGGCGGCGATGTCGTGGTGCGGCGGCACATAGCCGGCCTCGAAATGGATTTCGGCGACGCGGCGGTAGTTGCCGACGATGAGACCGTGGAGGATCTCGGCGAGATAGACGCGCGCCCGGCGGTCGAGCCGGCCCATGATGCCGAAATCGACCAGCACCAGCCGGCCGTCCGCCGTCAGCAGCAGATTGCCCTGGTGCAGGTCGGCGTGGAAAAAGCCCTGGCCGATGGCCTGGTGCAGGAAGGCGCGGACGATGTGGGCGGCGAGCGCCGGCCGGTCGACGGCGAGCCGCTCCACCGCGGCGCGGTCGGTAAGCTTCACCCCCTCCATCCATTCCATGGCCAGCGTGCGCCGGGTGGTTGCTTCCCAGAGGATGGCCGGCACGGCGATTTCGGGGGAGGAGCGCAGGGCGTCCCGAAGCTCGGAGGCGTTCCCCGCCTCGCGCCGGAGGTCGAGTTCGGCCATGGTCCAGTGGCGGAAGGTCTCGATGACGACGCGCGGCTTCAGCCGGGCGAATTCGCCGCCGAGGCGTTCGAGATGCGCCGCCGCCCAGGCATAGCTGGCGATGGCCGCCTGGAATTTTTCCTCGACTCCCGGGCGGAGGATCTTGAGGGCGATCTTGCCGCCGTCCGCTCGCTCGGCCCGGTGCACCTGGGCGATCGAAGCGGCGCCGACCGGGATTGGCTCGATATGGCGGAAATGCGCCCGCCAGCCGCCGGGAAGGGCGAGGTCGAGTTCGCGCTCCACCTCGGGCCAGGGGGCGGGCGGCAGATCGTCCTGCAATTGCGCGAGATCGGCCGCCACCCGTTCGCCGACGAGATCGGGGCGGGTGGCGAGCGCCTGGCCGAGCTTGATGGCCGCCGGGCCGCAGGATTGCAGGCCGGCGGCATAGTCCGGGACGGTGGGCGCGTTGGCGAACAGGCGGAGCGCCCGGCACAGCAGCCGCACCGAGGCCGGCGCGTCGGCGTGGCGTTCAAACGGGCGAAGCGCACCGTGGCGGGCAAGGCGACGGGCGTCGCCGAGCAGCCGCCAGCCATGGATGACGCCGAGCATCTTTGGCGCTAATATTTCCAGCCGCTGTGGATGGCGACGGCGCCGCCGAGAATGGGGATGGCCTTCACCTGACGAAAGCCTGCCGCCTCGATCATGGCGGCGAATTGCGGCATTCCCGGAAAACGCTGGATCGATTCGGCGAGATAGCGGTAGCTGCCCTCGTCGTCGGCGACCAGACGGCCGATCTTCGGCACCAGTTGCAGCGTATAGCGGTCGTAGAGTTGGGCGAACCCCGGCCATTCGCAGGTGGAAAATTCCAGGCAGAAGAAGCGCCCGCCCCATTTCAGCACGCGGTGAATGTCGCGAAGGGCGGCCGGGATGTCGGTGACGTTGCGGATGCCAAAGGCGATGGTGACGGCGTCGAAGCCGGCGTCGGCAAACGGCATCGACTCGGCGTTGGCCTCGACGAAGCGCAGCTGGGCAAGCCCGCGCCTGTCGGCGCGCGCCCGGCCCACCGCCAGCATGTCGGGGTTGATGTCGGCGACGGTGACATCGGCGCCGCGCCGGGCGATGCGAAAGGCGATGTCGCCGGTGCCGCCGGCAAGGTCGAGGATCGATTCGTGCGGCTGTGGCCGCAGCAGGCGGACGAAGCGGTCTTTCCACAGGCGGTGCAGGCCGCCCGACATCAGATCGTTCATCAGGTCGTAGCGGCTGGCGACGCGCTGGAAGACCTCGCCGACGGCGCGGGTCTTTTCCGTGGGCGGCACGTCGCGGAAGCCGAACGACACCAGCGGCCCCGCTGGGGGCGATTCGGCGGGGGAGGGAGATTCTGCCATGCCTTCCTCTAGCGCGAAGCTTTGCTTCGTGCCACGGCAAGCCTACATGCCCGGCTTCATGCCCGAGCTTCCCGAAGTCGAAACCGTCGTCCGTGGTCTGCGCCCGCTGCTGGTGGGGCGGCGGATCGGGCGAATCACGGTGCGGCAGCCGCGTTTACGCTGGCCGGTTCCCGAGGATCTCGGCCAGCGGCTGACCGGGGCCAGGGTGGCGGCTGTTCGCCGGCGGGCGAAATATGGTCTCATCGACACCGACCGCGCCGACAGCCTGCTGTTCCACCTCGGCATGTCGGGGAAATTCCATGTGCCGGCGGCGGCGCCCGGCAAGCACGACCATGTGCTGCTGGAGGCGGGCGGGCGAACGCTTGCCTTCCACGATCCGCGGCGGTTCGGTTCGCTGCATCTGCTGGCGACGGCGGAGGAAGCCTTGCATCCGCTGCTGAAAAATCTGGGACCGGAGCCGTTCTCGGCGGCGTTTTCCGCCCACCATCTGCTGGAAGTGGCCGCGGGGCGGAAGGTTTCGCTGAAGGCGTTGCTGCTGGACCAGCATGTGGTGGCCGGAATCGGCAACATCTATGCGTCGGAGGCGCTGTATCTGGCGGCCATCGACCCGGCGCGCGCGGCTGGAACGCTGACGGCCGGGGAAGCCTTGCGGCTGGCCGATTCGGTGTGGCGGGTGCTGGAGGAAGCGATCGAGGCCGGCGGTTCCACCCTGCGCGACCACGCGCAATTGTTGGGCGAATCGGGCTATTTCCAGCACAGCTTCCGGGTCTATGGCCGCGACGGGCTGGCCTGCCCCGGCTGCGGGCGGCCGGTGCGGCGCATCGTCCAGAACGCGCGCTCCACCTTCTGCTGCCCGGCCTGCCAGCGCTGAGACGCCCGGTGTCGCCCGGTGCCGCCGTCCTTGACAGCAGCATGTGCGGCGGCTAGGTGCGCGGCCTTTCCGGCAGGCCATCGCGGCCGGCCGGATTCTTCTGTTCGAGCAAGGGTGACACGGGAATATGGCGAATACTCCGCAGGCCGAAAAGCGTATCCGTCGCAACGCCAAGCGGGCGGTGGTGAACAAGACGCGGCTGTCGCGGATTCGCACCTTCGTGAAACGGGTCGAGTCGGCGATCCTGAACGGCGACAAGGCGGCCGCTGAAACGGCGCTGAAGGCGGCGCAGCCCGAGCTTGCCCGCGGGGTTGCCCGGGGCGTGCTGCACAAGAACAGCGCCGCGCGGAAATTCTCGCGGCTGACGAAGCAGGTGACGACCCTGTCCTGAGCGCCGAAGGCCCTTGCCGGGCCGGCTGAAAAACGGTTGCAAAAAGCGGCGCATGCGCCGCTTTTTCTGTCTGCGCGCCCGGTTGACGCGCCTGGTGGGCATGGCTGGCCGGCCAGGGGGTCGACCAGCGAGCGGACCAGGCACCGGCCCCGGGCCGGCGATTCGTGGCCGCGAATCTGGTTAACCAAAATAAATTGCACTCTTTCAATAATTTAACAAAAACGACTGCAATATCCAGCGCTTGTTCTGTCAATCGAAATATTTGTGGCGGGCGGCCTTTTGCGGCCTTGTGCCGGCCGGTTTTGGCTGGTCTATTCACTCCCGCGTAGCCGGCTGGACCGTCGACGAAGGGGAAATGGGACGAATCGCCTGTTGCGTTCACCCGTTTCGTTCGCGATGGGCCAGGGTCGGCGGTTCCGCACAGTCGCGCAAGAAGACGGCAGGCCGGCTTCGAGCGCTTATCCGGCCGCTCGCGGAAAGCTTTTCCGCGGGGTGTCCGGGCTTGAGCCAAGGGAGGCGGCGGGGATCGATGCGTCTGCAAATCAAGGATGGCGGCTTGCCGGAGCGCCGGGGATGGCCGGTGGTGAAGAGTCCGGCGATGCGCCGCCAAGATTCGGGCCAAGATTCGGGCCGAAACTCGGGCCGCATTCTGGGCCGAACTTTGGGCCGAACCTTGCATAGCGGCGCTGGGGGCGTTCGGAACGGGGCGCCGGGTCTGCCGCCAGGCATGGCCGGGGGGCATTGCAACCGCCGCGACCATCTTCCCGGCGGGCCGACGACCGGCTGACCCGTCCGCCGTTCGTTGTTTCCGCCCGGGACGGGCGCCGCCCGTCCGCCGATTTTCGCTTTTCCGGCAAGAGAGCCTGATGCATTTCCGAGAACCAGCCCCGACCCCCTTTTCCGGCCCCTTTTCCGCCGCCGATGACGGAACGCCTGCCGTGGGTTCCAGCCTTGATGGGGGCGGCATCGACGAGGAAG
Organism: uncultured Sandaracinobacter sp.; assembly: GCA_964471485.1. GTDB lineage: Bacteria > Pseudomonadota > Alphaproteobacteria > Sphingomonadales > Sphingomonadaceae > Sandaracinobacteroides. Next base: position 6,916 of record CAYYGQ010000061.1, read on the forward strand.
GGATTCGCGCCTGGGGGCTGGTGCGGGCGCATCTGCTGTCGAGTGTCGGCGAGAAGACCTTCAACAGCTGGCTGAAGCCGCTGCAGCTGCTGGGAATCGAATCGGGCCGGGTGCGGCTTGGCGTGCCGTCTTATTTCATGGCCGACTGGGTGCGGAATCATTTCGCCGACCGCATTCGCCATGCCTTCGCGGCGCATGTGCCGCTGATTCGCGAAGTGGCGATCGAGGTGGCGGCGGCCCCCGACAGCCTGCCTTCAACGCCACCGCCAGCGGCGCCGGCAAACGCCGATGGCGACGAGGCGCCGTTCGAGCCGCGCCATGATTTCGATCATTTCGTCGTCGGCAAGTCGAACGAGCTTGCCTTCAACGCCGCGCAGACGCTGGCCGCCTCGGTGGTGTCGGGCAAGGCGGCCGGCTTCAATCCGCTGTTCCTGCACGGGCCGACCGGGCTTGGCAAAACCCATCTGATGCACGCCATCGGCGCCATGGTGCAGGCGGGCAAGCCCGGCGCGAAGATCGTCTATCTGTCCGCCGAGAAGTTCATGGTGGAATTTCTGGCGGCGCTGCGCGCCCGCGACACCATCCGCTTCAAGCAGCGGCTTCGTTCGGCCGATCTGCTGATGGTCGACGATGTGCAGTTCATCGCCGGCAAGGAATCGACGCAGGAAGAATTTTTCCACACCATGAACGAAATCATTTCCGCCGGGCGCTGGCTGGTGATTTCGGCCGACCGCAGCCCGCAGAATCTGGAAGGAATCGAGTCCCGCATCCTGTCGCGCCTTGCCTGGGGGCTGGTGGCCGACATCAACCCCGCCGATTTCGAACTGCGCTACAATATCCTGCGGGCGAAGCTGGCGGCCATGCCGGGTGCAAGCGTCCCGGATGATGTGATCCAGTTTCTGGCGCGCAAGATCGTCGCCAATGTCCGCGAACTGGAAGGCGCGCTCAACCGCGTCATCGCCTATGGCAATCTGGTGAACCGCAGGCTCGACCTCGATTTCACCCGCGAAGTGCTGGCCGACGTGCTGCGGGCGCATTCGAGAAAGCTGTCGATCGACGAGATCCAGCGCCGGGTGGCCGACCATTATGCCTTGAAGATCAACGACCTGTTGTCGCCTCGGCGCGCCCGTGACGTGGCGCGGCCACGGCAGGTGGCCATGTATCTGGCGAAGGTGCTGACGCCGCGTTCGCTGCCCGAGATCGGCCGCCGCTTCGGCGGCCGCGACCACACCACGGTCATTCACGCCGTGAAGCGGATCGAGGAACTGCGCGTCACCGATCATGAACTGGATCGCGACATCGACCGGTTGCAGCGCGCGCTCGACGGCTGAGCCTTGCCGGAACCTCGTCGAGGGGCGACCTTGCCGGGAAACCTTGCCGGGAAACCTTGCCGCCATGGGGCGCAATCGGTAGGAAGCCGCTGGTTTTGCCGCGCAAGGAGCAGGTTCTACGGTGTCCGCCCTCATTCATCTGACGCTTCCCGATGGCTCGGTCCGGGACGTGGCGGCCGGCACCACCGCCGCCGACATCGCCGCCTCGATCGGGCCGGGGCTTCTGAAGGCGGCGCTGGCGGCGCGCCTCGATGACGAAGTGGTCGATCTTGCCCGGCCGATCCGAAAGGATGCCCGCTTTTCCATCCTGACGGCAAAAGACGAGCGCGACGCCCTGGAGCTGGTGCGGCACGATTTCGCCCATGTGCTGGCGGAAGCGGTGCAGAAACTCTATCCGGGCACGCAGATCACCTTCGGCCCCGCCACCGGCGACGGCTTCTATTATGATCTGGCGCCGCCCGAGGGCCATGGTCCCTTCACCGACGAGGAACTGCCGGCCATCGAGGCGGAGATGCGCCGCATCATCAAGGCCGACAAGCCGCTTCGCCGCGAAGTGTGGAGCCGGGACGCCCTGATCTCGAAGTGGCAGCAGGAAGGCGAGCGCTTCAAGGCGGAGTGGGCGGCGGAACTGCCCGAGGGCGAGGAGCTGTCCGTCTACTGGTCGGGCGACGACTGGATGGACATGTGCCGTGGGCCGCACCTGCCCAGCACGGGGAAGCTCGACCCGGCGGCCTTCAAGCTGACGCGCGTTTCCGGCGCCTATTGGCGCGGCGACCAGCGCAACCCCCAGCTTTCCCGCATCTATGGCACCGGCTGGCTGACGAAAAAGCAGTTGGACGCCCATCTTTTGCAACTGGAGGAAGCGGCCAAGCGCGACCATCGCCGCATCGGCCAGGAAATGGACCTGTTCCACCTGCAAAGCGAAGCGCAGGGATCGGTGTTCTGGCACCCCAATGGCTTCATCGTCTGGCGGGCGCTCGAAGCCTATATGCGCCGGCGGCTGGACGCCGCCGGTTATGTGGAGGTGAAGACCCCGCAACTGATGGACGCCCGGCAATGGGAGCGTTCCGGCCACTGGGGCAAATATCGCGAGAATATGTTCATCGTGCCGGATGAAATTCCAGGGACGGCGGACGACGCCCCGGTATTGTCGGGGGCGGCCGATCTGATGGCGCTGAAGCCGATGAACTGCCCGGCCCATGTGCTGGTGTTCCGCCAGGGCATCAAAAGCTATCGCGACCTGCCCATCCGCATGGCGGAATTCGGCTGCTGCCACCGCAACGAGCCGCACGGCGCCCTGCACGGCATCATGCGCGTGCGCCAGTTCACCCAGGACGACGCCCATATCTTCTGCCGCGAGGACCAGTTGATCGCGGAAATCGCCGCCTTCTGCGATTTGCTCGATTCCATCTACCGCGACCTTGGCTTCGAACGCTACGCCATCAAGCTGGCGCTGCGGCCGGAAAACCGCTTCGGCAGCGACGAGGAGTGGGACCGGGGCGAACAGATTTTGCGCGATGCCGTGGCCGCCGTCGGCCGCAACACGGCCGACTATGGCTTCGAGGAACTGCCCGGCGAAGGCGCCTTTTATGCGCCGAAGCTGGAATTCCACCTGACGGACGCCATCGGCCGCACCTGGCAGG
>CAYYGQ010000062.1:0-9624 GCA_964471485.1 uncultured Sandaracinobacter sp.
CCCAGCGAAAGCCGCCAACCGCTTCCCCCGAATAACGCTTGTACATGCTGTTTTCGTAGCGCGCGGTCATTTCGAGGCCGGTGAACGGGCGGCGCAGAATATAGTTGACGACGCCGGCCACCGCATCCGAACCGTAGACGGCCGAGGCGCCGTCGGTCACCACTTCGACGCGCTCGACGGCGGCGAAGGGGATGGCGTTGGGGTCGGAAAGCTGGCTGGTGACGCCTTGCGACACCGAACGGTGGCTGTCGATCATCAGCAGCGTGGCGTTGTTGCCGAGGCCGCGCAGATTGACGCCGGCGCGGCCGCCCCTGGAAGACGCAAGCGTGGTGCCGAGGCCGGACGCCTGCGGCAGCGTGTTCAGCAGGTCGGAGGCGCTGCGCGCCGGGGCGTCGAGCAGCGTCTCGCGGCCGAGATCGACGGTCGCCGAGCCGACCGGGGCGACGCCGCGAATGGCGGTGCCGGTGACGACGATGGTGTCGAGCATGTCGGCGTCAGCCGTGCTTTGCGCCGAGGCCGACCCGGCCATGGGAAGCGCCAGCAAGGCGGCCGATCCCATCAGGGACAGGCGGATGCGATGGCACGGAGCGGGTTTACGAACTGTTTTCATGGCGTATTTCTCCCTGTCAGACGGTTGCGTGGATTGGCCGGATCATGTGCTTTCTCTGCGGCCGCGGTTATGGATGGAGTCGTGGCGGGCCAGCAGATTTCTGGCCCGCGCCAGGATCGGCGGGTCGATCATGCGGCCGTCGAGCGCGAAGGCGCCGCGATCGGGATCGGCGGCGGCGGCGGCTTCCAGCACCCGCGTCGCCCAGGCGCGTTCGGCCTCGTCCGGGGCGAACACTTCGTTCAGCACCGCGATCTGCGATGGATGGATGCAGCTTGCCCCTTGCGAGCCAAGCCGCCTGGAGCGGAGGGCGAGCGCCCGATAGGAATCGAGATCCCGGAAGCCCGCCCCCGAGCCGACAAGGCCGAGCGGCAGCACGCCGGCGGCGCGGGCGGCGATCAGCAGCAACTGGCGCGGCACCATCAGGGCTTCCTCGGTCGGCGCGACCCCTAGGTCGGCGGCCAGATCCTCGTTGCCGAGATTGATGGCGCGGATGCGCGGGCTGGCGGCGGCAATCGCCGCCATGTGGACGAGACCGGCGGCGCTTTCGACCAGGGGCAGCAGGCCAATGGAGCCGGGTTCGAGACCGCGCGCCGCCTCGGCCGCCGCCAGGCGGCGGTCGAGTTCCTCGATGGCGCCCGCCGAACGCACCTGCGGCACCACCAGCGCCTTCACCCCGGCCACCGCGACGGCGGCCAGGTCGGCCGCGCCGGTCTCATCTTCGTTGATGCGGACGAGAATGTCCGGTCCCTGATCCGGACTCTGGGCAGCGAGGTGCGGAATGGCCGCCACCGCCATGGCGCGGGCGCGTTCCTTGGCCTCGGCCGGCACACTGTCCTGGAGGTCGAGGATGATGGCGTCGGCGGCCAGGATATGCGGCGACCGCGCATATTTCTCGACATGCGCCGGGACATATTGCAGCGAGCGCCACAGCAGGGTCATGCCGCTTCCTCCGGCAGCGACGACCGTTCCTCGACGGCGATTCCCGCCCCGAGGAGCGAATCATATCCGGCGTCGTCGATGCCGATCTCGGTGAGGATCTCGCGATTGTGCTGGCCGAGCGCCGGCGCCGGCCGGCGGATCGAGCCGGGCGTGTCCGACAGCCTGGGCGTGACGGCGTGCATCGGCAGCCGGCCGAGGTCGGAGTCGGGATAGTCCGCCAGAATCTCGCGCTCGATCACATGCGGATCGTCCAGGATCTGGGCGATGTCGTAGATGGGACCGACGGTGACTTCGGCCGCCTCCATCATGGCGATCAGTTCCGGCTGGTCGTAACGGGCGGTGAATTCGCCGATGATGCGGTCCAGTTCCTCGACGTTTCGCAGGCGGTCGGCGTTGGAGCGGAAGCGCGGATCGTCGACCAGTTCCGGGCGGCCGATGGCGCGCAGGATTCGCTCTGCCATGGTCTGCGTCGAGCCGGAAAGGCCGACGTAGCGGCCATCGCGGCAACGATAGACGTTGCGCGGCGCCGAATTGTGCGAGCGGCTGCCAAGGGGTTTTCGCACCTGCCCCGTCAGGCGGTAATTGGCCGCCTGCGGCCCCAGCAGGCCGAACAGCGGATCATAAAGCGGCAGGTCGATCACCTGGCCGCGCCCTTCCGGGCGTTCGGCCTCGCGCAGCGCCATCAGCGTCGCCATCGCCCCTTGCAGACCGGCGATGCCATCGGCGAGATACATCGGCGGCAGCACCGGCTCGCGGTCGGGGAAGCCGTTCAGCGAAGCGAAGCCCGACATGCCCTCGATCACCGTGCCGAAGCCCGGCCGGGCGTGGTAGGGACCATCCTGCCCCCAGCCGGAAATGCGCACGATGACGAGGCGCGGGTTGGCGGCCAGCAGCAGCTCCGGCGCCAGGCCCATTTTTTCCAGGACGCCGGGACGGAAGCTTTCGACGAGGATTCCGGCCGTCGGCACCAGATCGAGCAGCAGTTCGATCGAACGCCGCTGGCGAAGATCGAGGCAGAGGCTGCGCTTGTTGCGCGCGTAGATTTTCCAGTGCGTCGAGACGCCCTGGGTTTTCCAGCCGCGCAGCGTGTCGCCGGCCGGCGGCTCGACCTTGACGACATCGGCGCCGAAATCGGCGAGCGACTGGGTCAGCACATTGCCGGCAAAGAGGCGCGACAGGTCGAGCACGCGGACGCCGTCCAGCGGGCCGGAGGCGCCGGCGTCATAGGCGCGCCGCCGCAGGCGGCCGTGGCGCGGGGAGCCGGCCGCTTCAGTCATTGCCGCCCTCGAGGAAGTCGGCGATGTCCCAGTAGCCGGTGCGCGGCATCGGCAGGTGGCGGGTGCGGACTTCCAGCACGAAGGGCCGGTTTTCGGCCATGGCCGCGCGCACCGCTTCGTCGAGCGCTTCCGGCTCCTCGACCAGCGCCGAGGCAATGCCGAAGGATTGCGCCAGTTGCTGGAAATCGGGGTTGTAGAGTTCGCCGTCCGGCGTGCGGAATTCGGTCGCGTAGCTGCTGTTGAAATAGGTGGTGCCGACGGTGCGGATGGTCGAGTAGCAGAAATTGTTGAACAACACCCAGAGCACGGGGATGTCGAGTTCGACCGCCGTCGCCAGCGACCCCAGCACCGAGAGGAAGCCGCCGTCGCCGACCAGGCAGACCACCTTGCGGTCTGGGGCGCCGAGCTTGGCGCCGATCGCCGAGGGCGGCGCATAGCCCATGGTGGCCATGCCGCCCGAGGTGATGAAAGCGCCCGGCCGCTTCGCCAGCAACTGCTGGCCGGCGCCGTTCTTGTTCCAGCCCACATCCGTCACGAAAACGGCGTCGTCGGGCGCCGATTCCGACAGCGCCTTCAACAGCCGCGCCGGGTGGATCGGCTTGTCGCCGTCGTCTTGCGTTTTCACCAGTTCCTGACGCCAGGCGCGCTGGCGCGCCGCCACCGCATCGAGATGCGCCTCGACGGCCGCCGCATCGCGGCGCCGCTCGCCGATGATGTCGGCCAGCGCCGCCAGCGTCGCCCTGGCGTCGCCGACAATGCCGATGTCGACCGGATAGCTTTTGCCCAGTTCCTCGGGGTCGAGGTCGATCTGGACGAGCCGGCTCTTGCCGGGAATGTCGAAGGTATATTCCGGCCGCCAGGAACTGCAATCGGCCTCGCCGAAGGCGGTGCCGACGGCCAGAATCACATCGGCGACGCGCGTCGTGTCGTTGGCGGCGCGCGATCCCCAGATGCCGGTGACGCCAAGCGCCAGCGGATCGTCTTCCGGGAACACCCCCTTGCCGACCAGGGTGGTGGCAACGGGGATTTGCAGTTTGCGGGCAAGGGCCGCCAGTTCGTCGAAGGCGCCGGAAAGCGCAACGCCGTTGCCGGCGTAGAGCACCGGTTCGCGCGCCGCCAGCAGCAGTTCGGCGGCGGCCGCCAGACCCCCGGAGTCGCCGACGCTGCGCGGATAGTTGGGCCGGCGCGCCAGATTGTCGACCGGGGCCGACAATTTGGCCGAGAACATGTCCATCGGCACGTCGATGAGCACGGCGCCCGGCCGCCCGGTCTGGGCGATGTTGAGGGCGCGGTGCACCACGTCGCGCAGATGGTTTACATTGTCGATCCTCCAGACCCGCTTGCAGATCGGCCGCAGCAGATCGCCCTGCGAGGCGTCGGTGTGGGTGCGGATCTGCTGGTGCGCTTCACGCGGCTGGTGGTAGCTTTGCGTGTTGCCGGAAATCACCAGCATCGGCGTGCCGTCGAGCGCGGCGCTGGCGACCCCGGTGACGGTGTTGGTGAGGCCCGGCGACAGGTGGACGTTCAGAACGGCGAGCTTTTTCGACAGCCGGTAATAGGCATCGGCGGCGTGTGCTGCCTGTTGTTCGTGGCGGAAGGAAATATAGTCGATGCCTTCGCGCCGGCAGGCGTCGATCAGCGCATAATTGGTGTGGCCGCATTCGCCGAACACCTTTTCGACCCCTTCGGCCTTCAGGCATCTGGCAATATAGGTTGCGCCCGTAACCGGCTGTTCCATCATCAAATTCTCCGTTACAAACTAATCGTTACCAGACGCTCTTCGGTCATCTCGCGCATGGCGTAGCGCGGCCCCTCGACGCCGACGCCGCTGTCTTTCACCCCGGCGAACGGCATGAGATCGACGCGGCTGGAGGAGGCGTCGTTCAGGTGGACAACGCCGACGCGCAGGCGCTCGGCCAGGCGGAAGGCCGTCGAGAGGTCGCGGGTGAACAGGCCGGCGGCGAGGCCGAATTCGGTGGCGTTGACCTCGGCGACGGCTGCATCGAGGTCGTCGAACGGGATGACCGACAGCACCGGCGCGAAGACCTCCTCGCACAGCACCCGCATGTCGGCCCTGACGCCGGTCAGCACCGTCGGGCGCAGAAAGGCGCCGTCGCGGACGCCGCCCGCAAGCAGCGTCGCGCCGGCGGCGACCGCTTCCTGCACCCAGGTTTCGGCGCGGACGGCCTCGGCTTCGCCGATCATCGGGCCGACATCGGTCGCAGGATCGCGCGGGTCGCCCACCACCAGGGCGCCGACGGCCTCCAGCAGCTTTGCCGTGAACGCCTCCAGCACCGGGCGCTCGACGAACAGCCGCTGCGTCGAGGTGCAGGCCTGCCCCTGGCGGCGGAAACCCGACTGGGCAGCGCGCAGCGCCGCCCGGTCGAGGTCGCCGTCCTTCAGCACCAGGGTGGCGGCGATGCTGCCCAGTTCCAGCGCCACCGGGCGCAGCCCGCGGGTTTCACGGATGGCGCGCCCCACCGGGGTCGAGCCGGTGAAGCTGAGAAAATCCACACCCGGATGGGCGACCAGGGCACGGCCAACAGTGCCGCTGCCGTGCACCAGGTTGAGCAGGCCGGGCGGGACGCCGGCTTCGAGCAGCAGTTCGAACAGCCGTGTCGCCGAAAGCGGCGTGGCGGAGGGCGGCTTGAAGACGACCGCATTCCCCGAAGCAAGCGCCGGGGCGACCTTGTGCGCCACCATGTTCAGCGGCGAGTTGAACGAACTGATGCCGCCGACGACCCCGCGCGGCACGCGGATGGTGAAGGCGCGCCGCCCCGACTGGCCGGCCGCCCCTTCGATCGGCACCACTTCACCCACCAGCCGCCGGCCTTCCTCGGCGGAAAGGCGGAAGGTTTCCGCCGTCCGCCGCACTTCGTTGCTGGAATCCTTCCACGGCACCCCGGATTCGGCGATGATAAGGGCGGTCAGTTCCTCCGCCGCTTCCTCGACCAGCGCCGCCACGCGCGACAGCAGGCGCCAGCGCTCGAACGGCTCCAGCCGCTGTGTTTCAAAGCCACGCCGCGCCGCCTCGACCGCCGCATCCAGCTGCGCCGGAGTGGCGGCCGTCAGGGTGGCGAGGCGGGCACCGGTGAATTTGTCTTCGACGGCGATTTCGCCGCCCTGACCAGCCACCCATGCGCCATTGATATATTGTCGAACGATCCGCTGCTGCGCCATTCCTCACCCGTTCCGCCGGCCATGCCTGCCGGTCCTCCCATGTTCTGGTTGCGAGTCTGGCTTGGCCACGCATAAAGAACAAGCAATGTTTCGTCGTTTGAAAGATGAGTATTTATTATGTATCGAACGGACAGGGCAGCGGAGGACGAGACCAATGAAGCTGGAATTTCTGGTGACGCTGAACGCGATTCTGAAAAGCGGCAGCTTCGCCAACGCGGCGCGGGAAGTGGGGCTGACCCCGAGCGCGGTCAGCTTGCAGGTGAAGCGGCTGGAGGAATATCTCGGCCGGCCGCTGTTCGATCGCTCGGGGCGAAAGGCGCGGCCGACACCGCTGGCGAGCGAACTGGCGCAGGGCTTTGCCGCCGCGCTCGACGCCATCGAGGCGGCGCGCCAGCATTCGACTCCGGTGGTTTCCGGGCGGGTGATCCTGGGGGCGATCCGCACCTTGCAGATGACCATCATTCCGATGGTGCTGCGGGAAATCGGCGAACGCTATCCGCAATTGAGCGTCAAGGTCATTCAGGGCGATTCGCTCGAACTGCTGGGGCAGTTGAACGCCGGCGAACTGGACGCCGCCGCTGTCATCCGCCCGGCGTCGGGCGGATCGAGCCGGCTGGCGTGGTTCGACCTTGCCGCACAGCCGTTCGTGTTCGTCGCCCCGAGCGACAGCCCGCCTCTGCCGCCGGCGGAGCTGATTGCCCGCCATGGCTGGTTGCAGTTCGACACGTCGTTGACCGGAGGCCGCATCGCCGCCAGCCTGCTGCACAGGATCGCGCCCGGAACCCGGGCGCGGTTCGAGCTGGAATCGATCGAGGCGGTGCTGGCGATGGTGGCCGCCGGACAGGGCGTGTCGATCCTGCCCCGCGTGGGCGGCGAAAGCGCCGGCGCCTATGCGGTGCGGCTGATGTCTCTCGGCCCCGGCGCCCCGTCGCGGAAGATCGCCTTCGTCTGCCGAAGCGCCGATGCCGACAACCGCCGGGTCGGCGTGCTGCGGTCGGCGCTGGCGTCGACCTATGCGGCGCTTGGCTCAGGCTCTGTGGAGAACGCAAACGAACCGCGCCCATAACGCCCGGCGTCTGATCCGGCCCGATGGCAGGCTTGCACAAATTCCAGGCGCGCGCCGGGGAGGCGTTGCGCGGAAACAGCATCGGGCGGGCGACAGACGGCGGCCTGGCGCCGGGCGAATGCGATTCGCCGCCGGACAGGCGTTACGCCAGGCCCGATGCGGCGAGCATGGCTTTCCGGGCGGCGAACGGCGGCGCCCGCTCCTGGTCGCGGTTTTCGGTCTCGGCGAGCGTGACCATGATCCGCGTCGATACGATCGCACCGTCGAAAGACGCGGCCAGACCCTCTTCGCAACCGATGGCGCCGCAGCGCGGACACGATCCCTCCAGAAGCCCGAGCAACAGAGACTCGTCGCCGGACGGCTCTGTCTGCCCCGTCACGACATTGCGGCCGAGCATCGCTTCATATAGCGTCATCAGGCTGTCGAAAACCGGAGCGAGCATGTCGAAACCACGGCGGGACAACAGGGCGTGGAGGCGTTGCTGCACCGGAAGTCCGCCGTCGCGCGCCGCGCGCCAGCAGCGCGCCGCGGCCATCACCAGGTCCGCAAACCCCGGAAGCGGAGCGGGACGGAGCAAGAGAGCCGCTGTCATGATGCGCGCCTGCACAGGCGTTGGTCGAACCGTGTCGAACTGGCGGCTCGCCGAGCGATCGCACTGGCCACGCATGGCATCGTCTCCTTGGGGTCTCTTTGGATCGGTTCCCCCCCCTTGCCTTGTTTTGCCATCTGCCATAATTGCGAATTGATCGCAACAGAGAAGTCCGCAGAGAGGTTCGATGTCCGACGCGAATCCCGGTCGAGTCGCCGACTGGAACAGTCTGAATGGTGCGCGGCCGGTTGCGAAGCAGGCCGGGCCGTCAGGCTCTTATGGCGCTCGTCATCCCGCGCGGCCTTCCGAAGGCCAGGCTGCCAACCGCTTTCCTTCACGGATGCGCTCGGGACGATGAGACCGACCGATGCGAAAAGGTGGATGGCAACGACGGGCGCACCAGCCGCGCCCGCCCGCGTCCAGTCGTTGGTCGAGGCAAGGCTTGCCTGAATCCAACCCCGGTCGACACCTGCGCATCGCCTGGCTTGCCGGCGGATTCCTGTGCGTCGGCCTTGGTTTCATCGGCCTTCTTGTTCCGCTGATGCCGACCACGATCTTCCTCATCCTCGCGGCCGGTTGCTTTGCGCGCTCCTCGCCGCGCCTCGAAACCTGGCTGCTCGACCATCCGCGCTTCGGCCCCTCGCTGCGGCTCTGGCGCGAGCAGCGCGCCATTCCAAGGGCCGGCAAGTTCGCGGCCTGCGGCGGCATGGCCGTTGGCTACGCCCTGTTCATGCTTGGCGCCCGTCCGCACGCACCTGTTGCACTCGGCGTCGCCTTCGCGCTCTGCTGTTGCGCGGGATGGATCGTTACCCGGCCCGACCCGAAACCGGGCCGCTGAAGCCGGCGCGACCGGACGGGACGCCCCAGGCGGACACATATCGAGATCGCATCCGCGAGCGCTGCCGGCGAAGATATAAGATATTTTATGTAACTATCGCTGGTCGTCGCCATAGAATAGTTCCCCAAGGCGGATTTCCTCGCGTCCCTGGCCCACGCGGTGCGCGTTGGTATCGCGCAGCGAAAAGACGCAACCGCAATATTCCTGCTGATAGAAATGCTCGCGCTTGGAAATCTCGATCATCCGCGCCGCGCCGCCGCCCTTGCGCCAGTTGAACATCCAATAGGCCATGCCGGGATAATGCGACGCCGCGCGCTCGCCGCAGCCGTTGATCTGATCCATATTCTTCCAGCGTGAAATGCCAAGCGACGAGGTGATGACCGGAAACCCGTTCTCGTGTGCGTAAAGCGCGGTCCTCTCGAACCGCATGTCGAAGCACATGGTGCAGCGCGCGCCGCGTTCCGGCTCCCATTCCATGCCCCTGGCGCGCCTGAACCAGTTGGCCGTGTCGTAATCGGCATCAACAAACGGCACGCCATGCTTCCCGGCGAAGCGGATATTCTCCTGCTTGCGGAGGCGATATTCCTCCTTGGGGTGGATGTTCGGATTGTAGAAGAAGATCGTGTAGTCGATACCGCTCGCGGTCATCGCCTCCATCACTTCGCCCGAACACGGCGCGCAACAGCTATGCAGCAGCACCCGCTTATGGCCACCGGGCGGGACGAGAACGTGGCGCTCATAATCGCTCATGCCGGGAGACTATCCCAGTTTGCGGCCGCAATCACCCTTACGGCATCGCTTCGGGCACGACGGTCCTGACGATCGAGGCATCCAGTGCTTCATAATCGTGCAAGCCGAGGGTGGCGTAAAGTTCGGCGCGGGTCTGCATCCGATCCACCATCTTGTGCGCGCCGCCGTCGCGCAGAATCGCCGCGTAAAGATCGGCCTGGGCCTTGTTGGCGACGCGCAGCGACGAAACCGGCCAGATCACCATCCGGTAGCCCATCGCCTCGAACTCGCTCGCGGTGAAGAAGGGTGTCTTGCCGAACTCGGTCATGTTGGCGAGCAGCGGCACGCCCGGCATGCCGGAAGCGAATTTCTCGAACGTTTACCGCTTCACCAGCG
>CAYYGQ010000063.1:0-9322 GCA_964471485.1 uncultured Sandaracinobacter sp.
AGGAAGAAACGGCCAAGGCCGCCCGCAGCCCCGGCCGCGACGACCAGCGCCGCCGTGGCAAGCTGACCATCACCCGCGCGCTCGGCAGCGAGGAAGGCGGCCGTGGCCGCTCGGCCGCCGCCATGCGCCGCGCCCATGAAAAGCAGCGCCGCGCCAACCATGGCGGCGGCAGCACCGCCACCGCCAAGACGCCGCGCGAAGTGCAGGTGCCGGAAGCGATCACCGTGCAGGAACTGGCGAACCGCATGGCGGAACGCGGCGCCGATCTGGTGAAGACGCTGTTCAAGATGGGCATGCCGACCACCATCAACGCGACAATCGACCAGGACACCGCCGAGCTGCTGGTCACCGAATTCGGCCACAGCATCAAGCGCGTCTCCGATGCCGATGTCGAGCAGGGCATCGTCGGCGAAGCCGACGCCCCCGAGGATCTGAAGCCGCGCCCGCCGGTGGTCGCCATCATGGGCCATGTCGACCATGGCAAGACCTCGCTTCTGGACGCCCTGCGCGGCACCGGCGTCGCGGCGGGCGAAGCCGGCGGCATCACCCAGCATATCGGCGCCTATCAGGTGAAGCTGAAATCCGGCAAGAAGATCAGCGTGCTCGACACGCCGGGCCACGAGGCCTTCTCGGAAATGCGGGCGCGCGGCGCCAACGCGACGGACATCGTCGTCCTGGTGGTGGCGGCCGACGACGGCATCAAGCCGCAGACCATCGAGGCCATCAACCATGTGAAGGCGGCCAATGTGCCGATGATCGTCGCCATCAACAAGATCGACAAGCCGGCGGCCGACGCCAACCGCGTCCGCACCGAACTCTTGAGCCACGATGTGCAGGTGGAAGCCATGGGCGGCGAAGTGCAGGATGTCGAAGTGTCGGCGCTGAAGAAGACCGGCCTTGACGATCTTGCCGAAAAGATCCTGTTGCAGGCCGAAATCATGGAGCTTCAGGCCAACCCCGACCGCATGGCCGAAGCCTATGTGGTGGAGGCGAAGCTCGATCGCGGCCGCGGCCCGGTGGCGACCGTGCTCATCCGCCGCGGCACGCTTCGGCAAGGCGATATTTTCGTCGTCGGCCCCGAATGGGGCAAGGTGCGCGCCATCGTCAACGATCGCGGCCAGACCATCAAGGAAGCCGGCCCGTCGCTTCCGGTCGAAGTGCTGGGGCTTTCCGGGGTGCCGCGCGCCGGCGACCTGCTGTCGGTGGTCGAAACCGAAGCGCGCGCCCGCGAAATCGCTTCCTACCGCCAGCAGGTGGCGCTGACGCAGCGCACCACGGCGGCGCCGGCCAGCCTCGAAAGCATGTTCGCCAGCCTTGCCGACAAGAAGGCGGTGGAGTTCCCGGTCGTCGTCAAGGCCGACGTTCACGGCTCGTCCGAAGCGATCGTCTCGGCTTTGAACCAGCTCTCCACCGACGAGATCAAGGTGCGCGTGCTGCACTCGGGCGTCGGCGCCATCACCGAATCGGACGTGACGCTGGCGCGGGCGTCGGGCGCCCTCATCATCGGCTTCAACGTGCGGGCGAACGCCAAGGCGCGCGAGGCGGCGAACCAGGCCGGCGTGCCGCTCAAATATTACGACATCATCTACGATCTCATCGACGAGGTGAAGGCCGGCATGGCCGGCAAGCTCGGCCCGGAATATTTCGAGAATGTGGTCGGCCGCGCCACCATCCGCGAAGTGTTCCAGGCCAGCCGCTTCGGCAAGGCCGCCGGCTGCATCGTCACCGAGGGCCATATCCGCCGCAACCTGAAGGCGCGGGTACTGCGCGACGATGTCATCCTCTACAACGGCTCGATCGCTTCGCTGCGCCGCTTCAAGGACGATGTGACCCAGGTGGAAAAGGGTTATGAGTGCGGCATCGGTCTCGACAATTTCCAGGATATCCAGGTCGGCGACGTCATCGAAACCTTCGAGCTGGAAGAGCGACTCCGGGAACTGTGATGGGAAAACTGTGATGGGCGAGCCGTGAAACGCCGCCCGCATCCTGCCGCCGAAGGCCGCTCGATCCGCACATTGAAGGTGGGCGAGGCCATGCGCCATGCGCTTGCCGAGGCGCTGGCGCGCGGCCATGTCCGCGACGAACTGCTGGCGCGGCATATCGTCTCGGTCTCGGAAGTGCGGGTGTCCCCCGATCTCAGGAACGCCACCGCCTATGTGATGCCGGTCGGCGCCAGCGCCGAGGACCGGCGCGAGGTGCTGCGCGCGCTGAACCGCCACGCCCCGCAATTCCGCGGCGAAGTGGCGCGCCGGGTCAACAGCCGTTACGCCGCCGACCTGCATTTCGCGCTCGATGAAAGCTACGACGAAGGGTCGCGAATCGATTCGCTGCTGCGCTCGCCGCAAGTGGCGCGCGACCTCGACCAGGAGACTGGGGAAGACACCACCGGCTGAGCCACCCCCTCAGCGCGCCCCTCAGCGCGTCGGCACCGGCTCCTCGCCGGCATAATCGTAGAAGCCACGGCCGGACTTCCGCCCCAGCCAGCCGGCCTCCACATATTTCACCAGCAACGGCGCCGGGCGGTATTTGGGGTCGCCCGTCGCCTCCACCATCACGTCCATGATCGACTTCAGCGTGTCGAGACCGACAAAATCGGCCAGCGTCAGCGGGCCCATCGGATGGTTGGCGCCAAGTTGCAGGCCGGAATCGATTTCGGCCACGCTGCCGACGCCTTCGCCAAGGGCGAAGATCGCTTCGTTCAGCATCGGGCAAAGCACGCGGTTGACGATGAAACACGGGCTGTCGGCGGCCAGAATCGCCGTCTTCCCCAGCGTTTTCGCGAAGGCAAGCGCCGCCTCGCGGGTGGCCGCAGAGGTGGCAAGCCCCGGAATCACCTCGACCAGCGCCATCAGCGGCACCGGGTTGAAGAAATGCAGGCCGATGAAGCGGTCCGGGCGATCGCTCGCGGCGGCAAGGCCGGTGATCGAGATCGACGAAGTGTTGCTGGCGAGAATCGCCTCGGGCGACAGTTTCAGGCCGGCGAAGATGCGCTTCTTCAGCTCGGGGTTTTCCGTCGCCGCCTCGACGACGAAATCCGCCGTCACCAGCGCCGCGGTGTCGCCATGGGCGGCGATGCGCGCCAGCGCGGCGTCGGCCGCCGCCGCATCGAGCGCCCCCTTCGCCACCAGCCGCGAAAGCCGCTTGCCGATTCCGGCGCGGCCCGCTTCGGCCCGCGCCAGATCGAGGTCGCACAAAAGCACGTCATGGCCGGCGCCGGCCGCCACCTGGGCGACGCCGGCGCCCATGATGCCGGCGCCGATGACTCCGACCCGCATCCGCCCCTCCCTAGAGCTTCGACGTCAGTTCGGGCACGATCTGGAACAGATCGCCGACCATCCCGACATCCGCCACCTGAAAGATCGGCGCATCCTCGTCCTTGTTGATGGCGACGATGGTCTTCGAATCCTTCATTCCGGCCAGATGCTGGATGGCGCCGGAAATGCCGATGGCGATGTACAGTTCCGGGGCGACGATCTTGCCGGTCTGCCCCACCTGATAGTCGTTCGGCACATAGCCGGCGTCGACCGCGGCGCGCGAGGCGCCGACCGCCGCCCCCAGCTTGTCGGCCAACGGCTCGATCACCTTCTGGAAGGCGTCCGACGAGCCAAGGGCGCGCCCGCCCGAAACGATCGCCTTGGCGCTGGTGAGTTCGGGGCGCGCCGACTTCGTCAGTTCGGCGCCGTCGAAGGTCGAAAGCCCGGAATCCCCCTTGGATTCGATTTGTTCGACCGTGGCCGATCCGCCGCTGGCCGCCGCCTTCGGAAAGGCGGTGCCGCGCACCGTCAGCACCTTCTTCGCATCCGACGACCGCACTGTCGCAATGGCGTTCCCGGCGTAGATCGGCCGCGTGAAGGTGTCGGCCGCCTCGACCGAGAGAATGTCCGACACCTGCGCCACATCGAGAAGGGCGGCAACGCGCGGCGCCACATTCTTGCCGCGCGTGGTGGCCGGAACCACCAGCGCCCCATAGTCCGCCATCAGCGCGGCGACCAGCGGCGCCACATTTTCCGGCAGCGCCTGCGCCAGCGCCGCATCGTCGGCCAGCAGCACCTTCGAGACGCCGTCGATCGCAGCGGCCGCCTTTGCCGCGGCCTCGGCGCCGCTGCCCGCCACCAGCACATGCACTTCGCCCGAATCGAAGCCGGCAAGCGTCTTCGCCGCCGTGACGGCGTTCAGCGTGGCGTCCTTCAGCGACTCGTTGTCATGCTCGGCAAGGACAAGAGTGGTCATGCGATTGCTCCCGCGGCTTTCAGCTTGCCGATCAGTTCGTCGACGGTCTTCACCTTGACGCCGGCGGAACGCTTCGGCGGCTCGGTGACGTTGAGGGTGGTGACGCGGGGCGCCATGTCGACGCCGTAGTCCGCCGGAGTCTTGCTGGCGATCGGCTTCGATTTCGCCTTCATGATGTTGGGCAGGCTGGCGTAGCGCGGCTCGTTCAGGCGCAGGTCGGTGGTGACGACGGCCGGCAGCGGCAGCGTCACGGTTTCAAGGCCGCCGTCCACTTCGCGCGTCACCGTCACCTTGCCCTCGGCCGGCTCCAGCTTCGAGGCGAAGGTGCCCTGGCCGCAGTTCAGCAGCGCCGCCAGCATCTGCCCGGTCTGGTTGCTGTCGTCGTCGATCGCCTGCTTGCCGAGAATGACCAGGCCGGGCTGCTCCTCGGCGCAGATCTTCGCCAGCAGCTTGGCGACGGCCAGGCTTTCGGTCGGCTGGTCGGTGGTGACGAGGATGCCGCGATCGGCGCCCATGGCGAGGGCGGTGCGGATGGTTTCCTGCGCCTGCGCCGGGCCGACGGACACGGCGACGATCTCGGTCGCCACGCCCTTTTCCTTCAGCCGCACCGCTTCCTCGACGGCGATTTCGTCGAAGGGGTTCATGCTCATCTTCACATTGGCAAGCTCGACGCCGCTGTGGTCGGACTTCACCCGAACCTTCACATTGGCGTCGACGACCCGCTTGACGGGGACGAGAATCTTCATGGGCAACCGGCTCCTGAAGTGATCATCTGCAATTCGCCCTGCCCCATGAGACAAGGAGCAAGGCGGAGTCAACGCACTCTCCGGGCCATGCTATCGCTTTTCGCAGCCGGTTGCCGGTTCGGGCGCCGGTTCGGCCCCCGGTTCAGGCCCCGGTTCAGTCCCCCGATTCAGTCGCCGGTCTGGATGCGGTCGATCAGCTGCTGCACCGTCGGGATGAAGCCGTTCCGATAGAAGGGATCGGTGCGGAAGCGGGTCGCCGAATGGCCGGCGAACATCAGTTCATATTCCGGGTCGGCGCCGTGGGCGATGTCCTGCAAGGTTTTCTGGATGCAGAAGCTGCGGGGATCGGCGAGGCGGCCGGTGCTGTGGTCGCCATGGTCCTTCCACGAACTGAAGGCGCAGTGCGAAAGACAGCCCATGCAGTTGGCCTGGTCGAGGCGGATGGATTTCGCCCGCTCGGCGGACACGAAGATCAGCGTGTTGTCCGGCGTCTTCAGCGCCGTGTCGTGGCCGGCTGCGACAAAAGCCCGCGCCTTCTCCAGGTCTTCGCCCGACACATGGTATTTCTTGCCGCCGGCACCGACATCGAGCAGCAGCGGCCGCTCGTCGGTCGCCACCGGCGAGAAGGCAATCTGCCGCTCGGAGCGGCCCTCCAGCTCGCGCAGGAAGCTGTTGTGGACGGCCGACGAATAGAAGCCGGTCGGCGAGAACTGGTGCAGCAGCACGCCGTCTTCCTCCAGCAGCGGCAGCCGCGCCTTCCAGACATCGGGAATGGGGCTTTCCCTGGTCAGCAGCGGCCTGGTGCCGAACTGGAAGGCGATGGCGCCAAGCTCGGGGTTGTCGATCCAGTCGACCCATTCCCTTAGATACCAGACGCCGCCGGCCATGATGATCGGCACCGAATCGGCGATGCCGCCCTCGCGCATCACGGCGCGAAGATCGCGGACGCGGGGATAGGGCGCCTGCGGCTGGTGCGGATCCTCGGCGTTCGACAGGCCGTTGTGGCCACCGGCAAGCCAGGGGTCTTCATAGACGACGCCGCCCAGCCATTCGGCGGTTTTCGCATAGGAGCGCTTCCAGAGCGCGCGGAAGGCCCGCCCCGAGGAAATGATCGGATAATAGAAAACGCCGTGCCGGGACGCGATCTCCGACAGCTTGTAGGGCATGCCGGCGCCGCAGGTGACACCGTGCACCAGCCCCCTGGTGCCGTCGAGCACGGCTTCCAGGATGCGCTGCGCCGCCCCCATTTCCCAGAGGATATTGACGTTCAGGGCGCCGCGCCCGGCGCGAATCTCGCTTCCGGCGATGTCGAAGGCGCGGCGCACCTGCTCGATGCCGCCCTTCACCGCATAGTCCACCAGTTCCTCGTGGCGCCCCTCGCGCCGGCGCTGGTGATAGACCTGCCGGATCACCTCGCCGTTTTCGTCATAGCTGTCGGCGTTCACCGCCGAGACGGTGCCAAGCCCGCCGGCCTTCGCCCAGGCCCCGGCCGACGCATGGTTGGTGGCCGACACCCCCTTGCCGCCTTCGACCAGCGGCAGAAAGCCCTGCTTGCCGACATGGAGCGCATTCAGAGCCTTCAACACCTGTTCTCCTCGTGATTCTCCCCACGGGAGTCCGATTGCCCTCGCGGTTGCTCCCCCGGTTGCTTCCCCAACTGCTCCTCGGGCCGCCCGGCGCCGTCGAAGGCCGCCGCCTGCACCAGAGCGCGAAGCTCCGCAAGGCCGTGCCGGGTTTCGCTGCTGGTGGCCAGCACGTCCGGGTGGGCGGCCGGATGCCGGCGCGCTTCCGCCACCACATCCCCGATTCGTTCCGCCAGCACCGACGCCTTCACCTTATCAGACTTGGTCAGTATGATTTGATAGCTCACCGCCGCCCGGTCAAGAAGCTCCATGATGTCGCGGTCGACCGGCTTCAGGCCATGGCGGCCATCCACCAGCAGCAGCACCCGCTTCAGGGTCGGCCGGCCGCGAAGATAATCGCGGACAAGGGCGGCCCACTGGCGAACGATGTCCTTCGGCGCCGCGGCATAGCCATAGCCCGGCATGTCGACGAGGCGGAGAAGCGGCGGCTCGCCGACCAGGAACAGGTTCAGCAACTGCGTCCGCCCCGGCGTGTTCGACGTGCGCGCCAGCGCCCGGCGGCCGCAAAGCGCGTTCAGCAGCGACGATTTCCCGACGTTCGAGCGCCCGGCAAAGGCGATTTCCGGCAGGCCGGCCTCGGGAAGGAGGTCGAGGCGCGGCGACGACAGCTCGAAAGCGATGCTGCCGGCAAACAACGCCTGGGCAGCCGCCTGTCGATTGCTGTCGATGACCGGATGTTCCTCCATGGACGAAAAGCCCTCAACCGCTCTTGCGGTTCGAAGAGGGGGCGGGGGTGGGGGCGGGGGTGGACGGGGCGGGCGCCGGCATCGGATATTTCCTCAGCAGCACCCACTGTTGCAGCAGCGACACCAGATTGTTGACGATCCAGTAGATTTGCAGGCCGGTCTGGAACGGCGACATCATGAACATGAAAATCCACGGCATGAACGAGAACAGCTTCTGCTGGATTTCGTCCATCGGCTGCGGGTTGAGACGGAATTGCAGCCACATGGTGACGCCAAGCAGGATCGGCAGCACGCCGAGGTGCAGAAAGCCCGGCGGATCCCAGGGGATGAGACCGAACAGGTTGACCGGCGTCAGCGGGTCCGGGGCGGACAGATCCTTGATCCACAAAAAGCCTGGCTGGTGGCGGATCTCGACCGTGATCAGCAGCGTCTTGTAGAGGGCATAGAAGATCGGCACCTGCAACAGGATCGGCAGGCAGCCGGCCAGCGGGTTGATCTTCTCCCGCTTGTAAAGCTCCATCAATTCGGCCTGCTGCTTCTGCTTGTCTTCCTTGTGCCTGGCCTGAATCTCCTTCATCTTCGGAGCGAAGATGCGCATTTTCGCCATGCTGGCGTATTGCTTGTTGGCCAGCGGAAACAGCACGGCGCGGACGATCAGGGTCAGGCCGACGATGGCGAGGGCATAATTGCCGAACAGGCCGTAGAGCCATTCGAGCAGCGAGAAGATCGGCTGGGCGATGAACCAGAACCAGCCCCAGGCCAGCGCCCGGTCGAAGAGCGGCGCCGAAAGCTGGTCGCGCACGTCCTTCAGCAGCTTCACTTCCTTGGCGCCGGCGAACAAATGGCTGGTGGTGGCCGTGCTCTCTCCGGGCGCCAGCGCCACGGCCTGTTGCAGCCAGTCCACCTGATAGCGGTCGCCGGGGGCGGCGGTGAAGCGGCCCTCGATCGACGATTTCTGGTCGGGGATCAGCGCCGCCAGCCAGTGGGCGTCGGTGATGCCGACCCAGCCGCCGGTCGAGGCCATCGTCACCGTGCCCTTGTCGCGCAGCTTCTTGTAGCCGACATCGCCTTCGAGGAGCGAATCGTCGAGCACGCCGATCGGCCCGACGTGCAGGTTGAAGCGGCCGTTGTCGGCGCCGGTGCCGGCCTGGTTGACGAAGCCGAAGCCGCGAAGCGCGACCGTGGCGGCGCCGTCGTTCCGCACCCGCTGCTCGACCGTGAACAGATAGTCGCGGTCGACGGCGATCACCTGCTCGAACACCAGGCCTTCGGGGCTGGTCCAGCGCAGCGTCACCGGGCGTTCCGGGGTCAGCCGGTCGGACGAGGCGGTCCAGCGCGCGTCCGCCGGCGGCGCCCCGGCCCCGGTCCAGCCGAAGCCGGCGAATTCGGCGCCGGCCGTGCCCGACGGCGCCAGCAGACGCACCAGCGGCGAATCGGCTTCAATGGTTTCGCGGTAATCTTTCAGCAGCAGATCGTCGAGGCGGGCGCCGACCAGGTTGATCGAACCCGAAAGCCTCGGCGTGTCGATGGCGACGCGCGGCGTCGCCGCCAGCGCCACCGCCAGCGGCCGGATCGCCCGCACATCGCCAACCGCACTGTCGGCCGCGCCGCCAACCGCACCGCCGACATCGCCGGGCGGCGCCACCGACACATCGCCCGCCGGCGCCACATCGGCGGCGCCAGAAGAGGGGGCGGGGGAAGCGGCGGCCTCGGCGCGGACGGCCGGCGCCTCCGCCGTCGGTTCCGGCAGCCACAGCGGCATCAGGAACTGCCAGCCAACAAGCACGACCACCGAAAGCACGGCGGCCAGAATCATGTTGCGACTTTCGCTCGTCACTCGTCTCTCGCCTTCGACGATCCGGGAAGCCGATGCCCCCGAAACAGGTGAAATTCATCGGGCACCGGATCGAAGCCACTACCCCCCCAGGGATTGCAGCGGACGATTCGCGCCACGGTCAGCCACAAACCCGCCAGCAATCCGTGCCGCCTTAGAGCCTCGATGCCATAATGGGAACAG
>CAYYGQ010000064.1:0-9260 GCA_964471485.1 uncultured Sandaracinobacter sp.
CGGCGCGGTGACCGTGCAAGCGCTGAGCGGACAAACGACCCGGCGCGCAAAGGCGGCCACCGCGAGCGCATGCGCGCCCACCTGCTGGAGGGCGGCGCCGACGGCTTCCACGATTACGAACTGCTGGAATATCTGCTGGCGCTGGCCATTCCCCGCCAGGACGTGAAGCCGCTGGCGAAGGAACTGCTGCACCAGTTCGGCGACCTGCCAACCATCGTCGCCGCCTCGCCCGGCGAACTGCTGCGGGTGAAGGGGGTGGGCGAAACCGTCGCCGCCGCCTTGAAATTCGTCGAAGCGCTGTCGGTGCGGCAGCTGCAGCGCAAGGCGCTGGAAAAGCCGCTGCTGTCCAACTTCAGCGCCGTCACCGACTATCTGCACGCCCGCCTCGCCCACGAACTGACCGAGGAATTCCGCGTGCTGTTCCTCGACAACAAGAACCGCCTGCTTCGCGACGAGAAATTCGGCGACGGCACGGTGAACCAGGCGCCGGCCTACCCGCGCGAGATCGTGAAGCGCGCCATCGAGCTTCAGGCGTCGGCGGTCATTCTCGTCCACAACCACCCGTCTGGCGACCCGACGCCCAGCCGCGACGACGCGCAACTGACCCGGGCCATCGTCGACGCCGCGAAGCCGCTCGGCATCCAGGTCCACGACCATCTGGTGATCGCGCGCACCGGCCACAAAAGCCTGCGCGCCGAAGGATTGATGTAATCGCCGGGCCGATGCTGGCAATCGGCGCCAGGCTTCCGATATAGTCTGGCGACGCTTCGACATCGGAAAGGAACCGCCATGACCAACGCCCGCGATCCGCGCATGGAAAGCATGGAAGCGGCGGTGTTCCGACGCCTGGTCGAGCATCTGCGCCTCAGGCAGGATGTGTCGAACATCGAGCTGATGGCGACCGCCGGCTTCTGCCGCAACTGCCTCGCCGACTGGCTGATGGAGGCATCGGTCACGACTCCTTCCCCGCTTACCGTCGAGGAAGCGCGGCATCTGGTCTATGGCGAACCCTACGCCGCCTTCAAGGCGCGGCAACTGGAGGCAAGCGACGACCAGAAGGCGCGGATGGCGGCAAGCCTCGCTGAAAACGCCCGCGTCCGCCAGGAAACCCGCGCCCAGGATCTGGACGAGGAACTGGACGAGGGCTTCCCGGCCAGCGACCCGCCAAGCTCGACCCATCCGGTCCACTCGCACCGGCGTTAAGCGCCTGCCCCATCCCCCGCCCCCTCCCAACCACCTACGGGCACCCACAGGATAGAGACGCACCGGGTGGCTGGGGGAAGGCGGAACGGAGCAGCCCTGAAAAGCGCCTTCAGGCGCTTTTCAGACCGACTCTGAACCGCCCGCGGGCGCAACACGCAACTTTGCCTTTCGGCGGCCGTAATCCTCTCCGGAAAAACGGAGAAGCACATGGCCAACGAACTGCACACCATGCGGACCATCCGGCAGGCGATGCTGGAACGGCGGCTGCGCCTCAAGGCGGCGGCCGAGGGATTGCTGCTGTTCGCCTCCATCGCCATCGCCTTCCTGCTGGCGAGCGATCTGAAGCAGGCGCTGCTCTATGTGCTGGTGACGGCCGGAATCGGCCTGCCGCTGTTCGTGGCCAGGCGCGGCGCGGATTTCCGCCGGCTGGCCCGCGCCGACGACTGGCGACGGCAGGCGCTCGAAGGGCGCGGCATTACCCTTGCCGCCTGGCATGGCGGCGCCTCGCTGCCGCCCTGGACCGACCGCCGCTGACGCGGCGGACCGGCGCTCCCAGCCCGTTCCCCTGCCCGCTTCTATGCCGCCTCAGGCGGTATAGACCGACTTGCCTCCAGTCACCGTTTCCACGATGCGGATGTCCTTGATGGTCTCGGGGTCGACGGTGTGCGGATCCGAGGCCAGCACCACATAATCGGCAAATTTGCCGGGGCTGATCGAGCCTTTGATCTTTTCCTCGTGCGCGGCATAGGCGCCATTCAGGGTGTTGATCTTCAGCGCCTCGGCAACGCTGACCCGCTGGTTGGCGCCCCAGGTCTCGCCGTTCCAGCCGGTTCTTGTCACCATGCCCTGCATCCCCATCAACGGCGCGAACGGTCCGGGGCTGAAGTCCGAACCGGCCGCCGCCGGGATGCCGTGGTCGAGGAAAGACCGGAAGGCCATGCAGCGCTGCATCAGTTCCTCGCCATAGAAGTGGAACTTGTCGCTGTTGTAATAGGCGTAGCTGGTGAAGGGCGCCGGCACCGCGCCCGCCGCCTTGATGCGCCGCAGCAGATCGTCGTTCACCAGCGTGCAGTGGGTGATTTTCGGCCGCGCGTCGGCCACCGGGAACAGGCGCTGCACGCGTTCGAACGCCGTCAGCATCGAATCGATCACCACATCGCCGTTGGCGTGGCAATTGATCTGGATTCCGGCGCGGTGCACCCGTTCCATCCAGGCGTCCAGCACATCCTGGGTTTCCGTGATGTTGCCGCTGTAGGGCGGGGTGACGCCGGCATAGGGCGTGCTCATGGCCATGGTGCGTTCCGAGAAGGAACCGTCGAGCGTATGCTCGGAGGTGGCGCCGAGGCGGATCCAGTCGTCGCCGAAGCCGCTGCGGATGCCGTTGGCAATCATCGCCTCCAGCAGATTGCCGCTGACTTCGAAGCTGACCCGGTGCTTGAGGTCGCCGCGGTTCCGCACCTGTTGCAGCGCGAACAGGTCGCCGCCCTGGTGGTGCACCGTGGTCAGGCCATAGCGGACGAATTCGCTGGAGATATGCGCCAGCCCGTCCTGGCTGCGCCGCGCCTCTTCCTCGGGCGTATAGCTGGGGCGGGTGCCGACATCGCGGAACACCACCTTGGCGCGGTCGGTGACGCGGCCGTTCAGATTGCCGCTCGAGTCGCGGTCGAAGGTGCCGCCGGGCGGGTTCGGCGTGTCCTTGGTGATTCCGGCCAGTTCCAGCGCCTTGTGGTTGTAATAGGAGGTATGGCCGCCCCGGTGGTGCACCGCCACCGGATGCGCGGTCGACACCTTGTCGAGGTCGGCGGCTGTGATCTGGCGGTTGTCCTTCACCTTGGTGTCGTCGAAGAAATAGCCCTCGACCCAGCCGCCGGCCGGAGTCGCCGCCGCGCGTTCCCGCAGCTTGCCGATAATGCTGTCGATGGTGACGAATTCGACTTCGAACGGATTGCCGACCAGCACATCATAGAGCAGCACATTGCCACGGGCGTGGTTGTGGCAGTCGATGAAGCCGGGGACGATGGTGTTCTGTGCGGCGTCGACGGTTTTCGTGCCCGGCCCAACCAACGCGCGGACTTCGTCGTTGCCGCCGACGGCCATGAAGCGGCCGTCGCGGACGGCGAAGGCCTCGGCCCGCGGCATGGCGTCGTCGACGGTATAGATCTTGGCGTTGACGACGACATAATCGGGATTTCGCCCAACGACGGCCGCCCCAGCGGCCCCGCTCCAGAGACCGCCGACGGCGCCTGAAAGCGACAATCCGGTCAGTTCGAGAAAATTCCTGCGGCTGCGAAGGCTGTTGTTCACCATGTATCTCCCCCAGTCCTCAGCCCGGCTGGCGCTGAAGATCCGGGGGGAGCATAATGAAAGCGCCGGCCCGCAGCAACCGCGCATGACTCCGGCAGACTCCCCGGCGAGCCGCCTGGCGGCGGCATCCCGAATGCGCCGCCTAATGGCGGAATCCTGGATGGGCCGCCTAGCGGCGGAATCCCAAGTGCGCCGCCTAGCGGCGGCCGGGCACCCAGCGCACGCCGGCCCAGAAGGTGCGCGGCTGGCCGCGCTCGAATTCCGCCCCGGAAAAGCCCACCGGGCTTTCGCTGTCGGTCAGATTCTCGGCGGAAAACACCAACTGGGTGTTATCGAACACCGGAACGGCGATGCTGGCATCGAAAGTGGTCGACGCCGGCAGCCGGCGGGTGTTGATGTCGTCTTCATAGCGGGCGCCGAAATGCTTCATCGTGCCAAGCACTTCGAACCCATCCATCGTCCAGCCCAGCGACAGGCTGCCCGACAGTTCCGGCGCCTGGGTCGGGCGCATGCCGCTGGTCGGCCCGCCCTTCACCCGCGCATGCACATAGGCGAGGCTGCCCCTGAGGTCGAACGGGCCGATCGGCAGCTTCGCTTCGGCTTCCACGCCCTTCGACTCGATCTCGGCGACATTCTGGCGCTGGCTGTAATAGCCGGCGGCGCTGACGAAGCCGACCATGGGGAAATTGCCCGGTCCCTGCGCCAGGGTCACGTTGGCGATCAGGTCGTCCATGCGGTTCCAGAAGCCGGTCAGCGACAGATGCACCGCCTCGACCGGCTGATAGCTGAGGCTGGCCTCGCCGCCGACCAGGCGCTCCGGCTTCAGTTCCGGGTTGGCGCCCACCGCGCTCGCCCCCACCCGATAGGGCCGGTACAATTCGTTCAGCGTCGGCAGCCGCCAGCTTCGATAGCCGGCGGCGCGCAGGAACAGCGCCGGCGCCGGCTGCCACATGGCGCCGATGCGGCCGCTGCCCTCGGTGCCCGAACGCGGCGCCGAAATATCGTTGATGGTGGTGAGGCCGCTGCCAAGCATGAATTCGTGGATGCGCCCCTCGCCCTGATGCCAGCGATCGACGCGGGCCGACGCCGTCAGCAGCACATGCTCCCCGGCGCGCTGCGAGGCATCGAAAAAGGCGCTCGCCACCTGCTGGTCGCCGCCGGCGACCCGGCCCTTGGTCGGCACACCGGCCACATAGGTGGCGGCTTCCTCGGTGCGGCCGTCGGCGGTGCGCCAGGCAACCCCAAGCTGGAGCGCGCTGTCGTCGCCGAGCGGCGGCTCGATGCTGGCTTCGAAACCCCAGCCATAGGAAGGGGTTTTCATCTGATTGAGGGCGGTGTTGGCCGTCGTTCGCGTGGCGTCGAGCGTGCGGGTGACGGTGGTGAAGTCGCGCAGCTTGCCATAGGCGACGAGGCGCGGGTGCCAGGCGGCCCGCGATACCGCGGAGACGCTGAAATCGCCCCCCGAGGAAGTGATGTCGGCGCCTTCGAGGCCGCGCAGGCGCTGGTCGTCGAAGCCGGCGAGGCGCGCCGTCACGTCGAACGAGCCGACTTCGCCGCGCATGGTGCCGGCCACCGACCATTGCCGGTATTTCGAGGCAATATCGGCCGGGCCGGGATTTTTCACCAGCACATAGCCATCGCCACGGCTGTAGCCGCCGGAAATGCCGAACGCGCCGCCCGCGATCGGCACCGCCACCATGCCGTTTCCTTCAAAGGAATTGCGGCTGCCGCCACGAAGGGCAAGCTGGCTGGAAACGGCCGAAGTCAGCTTCAGCGTGCCGGTGAGCGCGCCGGGGCCGCCCTGGCCGCCGCCGCGAATCAGTTCGCCCCGCTCCATCGGCTGGCCGATGAGCGAACCCCAGCTGATAAAGCCGAAGAACGGATCGGCGAGCGGCGCGCCGTCGAGCGTGACCTCCATGCGGCTGGACGCGTTGCCGGCGAATCCGCGCGAGGTGATCCCCTCCGAAGTCGGATTGGCCGAACGGGTGGAGGCGGGACGGAACAGCTGGATGCCGCCGATTTCCCGGATCGCGTCCTCGATCCGCCCCGAAACCGGTTGCAGGTCATCCTGGGAAAGCGGCAGCGAGCCGAAGGCCGCCGCACCGGCGGCCGGAGTAATTGCCTCGCCGACAACGAAAATCGTCGCGGGTGTTGCGGGTGGAAGATCAATCGCCATAGTGAGGCCGCTTCTAGAGGAAAACTCGCAAAAGGCAATAAGGCAGCATAAATGACTCTTTTTACGTTGAACGATGCCTCCTCGCCGCTGGCGCTGCTGCAAAGCCGCCGCTCGGTGAAGGCGCGCACGCTTTCGGCGCCCGGTCCCGATGCCGCCGAACTGGAGCGCATCCTGGCGATTGCCAGCCGCGTCCCCGACCATGGCAAGCTTGCCCCCTGGCGCTTCGTGGTGATCGAAGACCGCCACGCCTTCACCGCCCTGCTGCAACGGCTGTGGCGCCAGCATCGGCCCGACGCGGCCAGAACCGACCTTGAGGCGCTCGACCAGTTCGCCCATCAGGCGCCGGTGCTGGTGACGCTCGTTTCCCGGCCCGAAAAGGGGCACATCCCCGTCTTCGAACAGCGACTGTCCGCCGGCGCCGCCGGCCTGAACCTGCTGCTGGCGGCGCACGCCATGGGCTATGCCGGCTGCTGGCTGACCGGCGCCCGCGCCGAGCTTCCGGGCCTGGTCGAGGCGCTTGGGGTTCCCGGCGGCCGCATCGCCGGCTTTTTCTTCCTCGGCACCCCCACCACTCCCGCAACCGAGCGGCCGCGCCCGACGCCGGGACAAGTGGTGCTGCGCTGGAACGGCGCCGCGCAATGAACAAGGCCCTCCTGCTGGAACGGCTGATTCCGGCCATGCGGGCGGCCGGGCGGTTGATCGAGGACATGCGCGCCAATGGCTTCGACGTGCGGCAGAAGCCGGCCACGACCGGCACGCCGCGCTCGCCGGTGACCGACGCCGACGAAGCGGCGGAACGGCTGCTGGCCTCGGCGATCCGCGCCATCGAGCCGGATGCCACCATCGTCGGCGAGGAAGCGAGCGCCGCCGGCCTCCAGCCCGCGCCGGCGCCGCGCTTCTGGCTGATCGACCCGCTGGACGGCACCAAAGACTTTGTTTCCGGCGGCGGCGATTACTCCGTCAACGTCGGCCTCGTCGAAGACGGCGTGCCGGTGCTGGGGCTGGTGCTGCATCCGCCGACGGCGGTGCTCTGGGCCGGGGCGGCCGGCGGCGGGGCGTTCCGCCAGGCGGCGGATGGAGGAGGGCAGCGCCCGATCGAAAGCCGCCGCCTCGCCACAGCAGCCGGGCCGGCGCCACGAATCGTCACCAGCCGCAGCAACCTCGATCCGCGCACCAGCGCCTTCGTCGCCGCCATTCCCGGCGCCGAGGTGCGGCCGTCCGGGTCCAGCCTGAAATTCTGCCTGCTGGCGGAAGGCAAAGCCGATCTTTACCCGCGCTTCGGCCCCACCAGCGAATGGGACACCGCCGCCGCCGACGCCGTGCTGCGGGCGGCGGGCGGCATGACCCATGGGCCGGACGGCCAGCCCTTCCGCTATGGCAAGGCCGGCTATCGGAACGGCCCGTTCCTGGCGATGGGCGACGCCGGCGCCGGCGTCGCCCATGTCGCGGCCTTCGTCGCGCGCTGCTGATCCGGCCCGCGCTTCAGGCCCGCGCTTCAGGAAGGCGCCAGCGCTTCCTCGGGCATCCCCTCCAGCAGCGCCGCCCCCCGGCACACCGGCCCCAGCAGCGCCACGGCTTCGGGCAGCAATTGTTCGGCATAGAAGCGGGCGGTGGCGATCTTTGCCTTCAGAAAGGCCGGATCGCCATCGCCGGCGTCCAGCCGGCGGGCGGCTTCCGCCGCCTGCCGCGCCAGCAGCGCGCCGCCAAGCGTCAGGCCGAACATGCGGAGATAAGGGGTGGCCGCCGCCGCCACATCGTCGGCCCTTTCCCCCTCGGCGCCGGCAACCCAGACCGACGCCTGCTGCAACGCCTCGACCGCTTCCAGCAGCAGCGGCGCCATGGCGCCGAGGTCGCCCTTCTTCGGCAGCGACTCGAGAAACTGGCGCTCGCGGCTCAGCAGCGAGCGCCAGTGGCGGCCGCCGTCCATCGGCAGCTTGCGGCCGACCAGGTCGAGCGCCTGGATGCCGTTGGTGCCTTCGTAGATGGGGGCGATCCGCGAATCGCGATAATGCTGCGCCGCGCCGGCTTCCTCGATGAAGCCCATGCCGCCGAACACCTGAAGGGCAAGGCTCGCCATGGAAACGCCGGTGTCGGTGGCGAACGCCTTGGTGATCGGGGTCAGCAGGTCGGCCAGCCCCGCCGCTTCCTGGCGCTTGCCCGTGTCCGTCTCGGCGTGCGCCCGGTCGACGGCGGCCGCGTTCAGGCAGGCGATGGCGCGCGCCGCCTGCGTGAAGGCGCGCACCGTCAGCAACATGCGCCGGACATCGACATGCTCGACGATCGGCACCGCCGCGCGCGACGCGCCGCCGAATTTCGCCGACTGCACCCGTTCCCTGGCAAAATGGAAGGCATGCTGGCCGGCGCGCTCGGCGATGGCGATGCCTTCAAGCCCGACATTGACGCGCGCATGGTTCATCATGGTGAACATGGCGCGCATCCCGGCCCCTTCCTCGCCGACGAGGAAGCCGACGCATTCGTCGTTGTCGCCAAAGGCCATGGTGCAGGTGGGGCTGGCGTGGATGCCGAGCTTTTCCTCGACCGAAACCACATGGGCATCGTTGCGCCGGCCCGGCCGGCCATCGGCGTCGAGCAGATATTTCGGCACCAGGAACAGCGAAATGCCCTTGGTGCCCGGCGGCGCGTCCGGGGTGCGCGCCAGCACCAGATGCACGATATTCTCGGTCAGGTCGTGCTCGCCCCAGGTGATGAAGATCTTCTGGCCCTTGATGCGCCAGCTGCCGTCGGCCGCCGGGGTCGCCATGGTCCGCAACGCGCCGACATCGGACCCGGCCTGCGGCTCGGTCAGGTTCATGGTGCCGGTCCAGC
Organism: uncultured Sandaracinobacter sp.; assembly: GCA_964471485.1. GTDB lineage: Bacteria > Pseudomonadota > Alphaproteobacteria > Sphingomonadales > Sphingomonadaceae > Sandaracinobacteroides. The sequence continues at coordinate 8,510 of CAYYGQ010000064.1, forward strand.
GGCCTTCGACGAGCGGGCGCAGATAAAGGCGCTGCTGCTCGGGGCTGGCGTGCGCCTGCAAGGCCTCGATCGCCCCCATGGTCAGCATCGGGCAAAGCGAGAAGGCCATGTTGGCGGCGGAAATCTGTTCCTGCACCATCGAAGCCAGCGCATAGGGCAGGCCCTGGCCGCCATGCCCGACGGCGGCGCCAAGGCCGATCCAGCCGCCGGCGGCATAGGCGTCATAAGCCTCGCGGAAGCCCGGCGGCGTCACCACTTCACCATCGACCAGGCGCGAGCCGACACGGTCGCCCACCGCGTTCAGCGGCGCAAATATATTGGCGGCCAGCCGGCCGGCCTCTTCCAGAATGGCCCCGACCAGATCGTCTGTCGCCGCCTCGAACCCCGGCAGCAGCGCCAGCTCGTCGATGCGGGCGATGGTTTCCAGAACGAAGCGCTGTTCGGCGATGGGCGGCGTGAACGTCATGGCTGACCCCTGCAATTTCCTGGCGCGGCCGGCTATAACCGCTTCCATGACGGACAACACTGTAGAAATCACGAGGGTCGGGCCGGCCGACCGGGGCGGAATCCGCGCGGCCATCGCCCTGCTCGACGCCGGCGAAGTGGTGGCGATCCCGACCGAAACCGTCTACGGGCTTGGCGCCGACGCCGCGAACGGCGAGGCGGTGGCGCGCATCTACGCCGCCAAGGGCCGGCCGCGCTTCAACCCCCTCATCGTCCATGTCGCCGACACCCGGATGGCCGCACGCTA
>CAYYGQ010000065.1:0-9252 GCA_964471485.1 uncultured Sandaracinobacter sp.
AGGAGGGGCTGACCGTCCTTGAATATTTCAACTCGACGCACGGCGCCAGGAAGGGCCTCGCCGACACCGCGCTGAAAACAGCGAACTCGGGCTATCTCACCCGCCGTCTGGTCGATGTCAGCCAGGATTGCGTGGTCATGGCCGAGGATTGCGGCACTTCGCGCGGCCTCGTCATGCGCGCCATCATGGAGGGCGGTTCGGTCATCGTCAGTCTGGCCGAACGGATTCTCGGCCGCACGCTGTGCGACGATGTGGTGGATCCCCACGGCAACGAAGTGCTGTTCACCCGCGACACCCTGCTCGACGAAGCCCATGTGAAGGCGATCGAGGAGGCTGGAATCGTCGAGGTGAAGATCCGCTCGCCGCTGGTCTGCGAAGCGAAGCAGGGCGTCTGCGCCCACTGCTATGGCCGCGATCTGGCGCGCGGCACCCCGGTCAACATCGGCGAGGCGGTCGGAGTCATTGCCGCCCAGTCGATCGGCGAGCCGGGCACGCAGCTCACCATGCGCACCTTCCACATCGGCGGCGCCGCGCAGGTCAGCGAGCAGTCGACGCACGACGCCCCGGTGGACGGCACCGTCCAATACCATAATCTGCCGGTCATCGCCGACAGCCGTGGCCGCACCATCGGCATGGCGCCGACCGGCGGCGAACTGGTGATTCTGGACGCCGAAGGCCGCGAACGCTCGACGCACCGCATTCCTTTCGGCTCCGTGCTGTCCGTCGCCGATGGCGCCACGGTGCAGAAGGGCCAGCGCCTCGCCGAGTGGGACCCCTACACCAGGCCGATCATCACCGACAAATCGGGCGTGGTGAAATATCAGGACATGGTCGAAGGCCAGACCCTGAAGGAAGAAGTGGACGACGCCACCGGCATCGCCAACAAGGTGGTGGCCGAATGGAAGGCCGGGCGCTCGAAGGAGGATCTCCGCCCGCGCATGACCCTCCTCGACGAAGCCAGCGGCGAGGCCGGGCGCTTCCTGCTGCCGGTGGGTTCGGTGCTGTCCGTCGCCGACGGGCAGAGCGTGCAGGCCGGCGACGTGCTGGCGCGCATCCCGCGCGAGGCGGCGAAAACCCGCGACATCACCGGCGGTCTGCCGCGCGTCGCCGAACTGTTCGAAGCGCGCATCCCGAAAGACAATGGCATCATCGCCAAGGTGGACGGCACCATCGTCGTCGGCAAGGACTACAAGGCCAAGCGCCGCATCGAACTGCACCCGGAAGACGGCTCGGAAGCCGTCGTCTATCTGCTGCCGAAATCGAAGCACATGTCGGTGCAGGAAGGCGATTTCGTGCGTCGCGGCGACTATATCGTCGACGGCCCGGCCAACCCGCACGACATATTGGACGTACTCGGCGTCGAGAAGCTGGCGGAATATCTTTGCGCGGAAATCCAGGAAGTCTATCGGCTTCAGGGCGTGAAGATCAACGACAAGCATATCGAAGTGATCGTCCGGCAGATGCTGCAAAAGGTGGAAATCACCGACGGCGGCGAGACGACGCTGCTGAAGGGCGAACAGGTCGACCGCGAGGAAATGGACGAAGTGAACGCGGCGGCGATTGCCCGGCGCAAGCAGCCGGCCAGCGGCAAGCCGGTGCTGCTGGGCATCACCAAGGCCAGCCTGCAAACGCGCAGCTTCATTTCGGCGGCCTCGTTCCAGGAAACGACGCGGGTGCTGACGGAAGCGTCGGTGCAGGGCAAGAGCGACACGCTCGTCGGCCTGAAGGAGAATGTGATCGTCGGCCGGCTGATCCCGGCCGGCACCGGGGCGGCGCTGGGGCAGATGCGCGTGGCCGCCTCCAGCCGCGACGCCGCGCTCCGGGCGCAGCAGGAAAAGCTGGCGGCGGCCGCCGCCGCCGCCGAGGAAAAGGCGCAGGAAACCGCCTGATCCAGGGATGGAACCGGCCGCAAGGCCGGCGGGCAAGCCCCCGGACCAGCCCCCCGGACACGGCTGGTCCGGGGGCTTTTCGGGCCGCACTGTCGGCTTTCTTGACAGATTTTCCGGCCAGGGCGTTGGCGGAGCGGCATTTGCCATGGCTTTTCAGCCATATGATCTTCGCTGGATCATGGCATGATATTTGCTTCGATGTTGCCGCGGGAATCTTCCCGGCAACAGAGGGCGGATATCATGAAACACACTATGGTTGCGCTTGCAGCACTGGCGATGGCGGCGGCGCCGGCATCGGCCGAGGTCGTCACCCTGACCTTCGAGGGGATAGGCGACGTTGTTGAGATCGGCAGCTTCTACGGGCCGGACTATAGTTTCTCGGCCGATGCGCTTGCCCTTGAGAGCGAGGAATCGGGTGGATCGGGCAATTTCACCAATGCGCCCTCCGGGATCGCCGTTATGGCGTTTCTCGATTCCGATAACGCCATTCTCGATGTCGCCAACGGCTTCACCGACGGCTTCAGCTTCTATTATTCCTCCAACGCGTCGGCGACGGTCACCGTCTGGGATGGCCTTGGCGGCACCGGCAATCTTCTCGGCCAGATCAACCTTCTCGCGCAGTCGAACGCCGGTTGCGAAGACAATCCCTATTATTATTGCAACTGGTCGGCGGCCGGAATCGATTTTACCGGCACCGCCTATTCGATCAATTTCGGCGGCGCCGCCGACAACACCGCCTACGACAACATCACCTTCGGCGACCGCATCCCCGGCAATGGCGACAACGGCGGGCCGACTGTTCCCGGCATCCCGGAACCCGCCACCTGGGCGATGCTGATCCTCGGCTTCGGCCTGGTTGGCGGCATGGCGCGCCGGCGGCGCCTGGCGCCGCGGCTCGGCTGACGGCTCGGCTGATCGTTCCCGCAGGGTCGGGAAGGGGCGCCGCCCCGGCGCCCCTTTTTCTTGCCACCACGCCCGCCAGGGTTTAGGCGCCCATCATGCCAGACCGCACAAGCGCCCGGCCGCTTCGCGTGGCTGCTTTCTCGGGCAATTACAATTATGTGAAGGACGGCGCCAACCAGGCGCTGAATCTGCTGGTTGCCCGCATGGAAGAGCGCGGCCTCCTTGTCCGCATTTATTCGCCGGTGGTGAAGCATCCGGCCTTCGAACCGCAAGGAACGCTGATCGGGGTGCCGTCGGTGCCGATTCCGGGGCGGATGGAATATCGGCTGGCGCTCGGCCTGCCGCGCGCCGCCCGGCGCGACCTCGAAGCGTTCCGGCCCGATCTCATCCATCTGGCGGCGCCCGACTGGCTTGGCCACAAGGCCAAGCGCTGGGGAAAGGAACATGGCGTCCCGGTGGTCGCCTCGGTCCATACCCGCTTTGAAACCTATTTCGATTATTACGGTCTCGGCTTCGCCCGGCGCGGCATCGAGCGGCTGCTGCGGAATTTCTACGGCGATCTGGCGGAAATCTATGCCCCGACCGAGGGCGTGGCCGAACTGCTGCGGCATGAGGGCTTTTCGAACCGTGTCCGTATCTGGAGCCGGGGGGTGGATCGCGCCGTCTTCCGCCCCGAGGCGCGCGATCTCGAATGGCGGCGGCGGCTTGGCATCCCGGCGGACGCCGTGGTGGTGGGATTCGTCGGCCGGCTGGTGCTGGAAAAGGGCCTGAAGGTGGTCGCCGCCACCATGGCCGAACTGTCGCGCCGCGGCGTGCCCCACCATCTGCTGGTGGTGGGCGACGGCCCGGCGCGCGCCGAATTCGAGCGCCTGGTGCCCGAAGCCCGCTTCACCGGCTTCCTGACCGGCGCCGAACTCGGCCGCGCCTTCGCCAGTTGCGACATGTTCCTGAACCCCAGCACCACCGAAACCTTCGGTAACGTCACGCTGGAGGCCATGGCCTGCGCCGTGCCGCCGATCGGCGCCCGGGCGCTTGGATCGTCGTCGCTCATCGTCGACCACGAAACCGGCCGGCTGGTGCCGCCCGACGACGCGCCGGCCTTTGCCGACGCCCTTCAGGCCTATATCGAGGACGAGGCGCTGCGGCTGGCGCACGGCGCCGCCAGCTACCGGCGCTCGCTCGGCTATGAATGGACCTCGATCAACGACCGGGTGATCGACCGCTATTTCGCCATCGCCGACCCCGGCGGGGAACGGGCGGCCTGAACGGGCTTCAAATCCGCCGTCGCATCGCTTATATGCGTTTTGCCGCTTTCGGGCGGAGATGGCGATGAATGGCAGCGTCCAAGTATGTACAGCGGACCCGGGGGCAGTACCCGGCGGCTCCACCAAAAGCCCTGCATGCAGGGTTTTTCCGGGGCCGAACCAGGATAGACGTGTGCGGAACAGCGTTGTTTTTGCCCGGCCTGATCAAGCCGTTAAACTGCTCAAAACCCACAAATGCCAACGATAACGAGGCATTTGCGATTGCTGCGTGACCATCTGGCCTAACGGCCACGGTTACAACGCTTGAGCAGGGTTCGGGCCGAACCCGGTAACAGAATCGGATTCCAGCGGCGGGCGGGCGCGCCGGGCAACAGAAGCGCCCGCACTTTTCCGGCAGCGGACTTGACGGCCCTTCGACATGCGGCCACTTGAAGGCCCAAGCAGAGCAAGCCGCGAGGACCATGACCGAGCCGCCCGAATCGAACGAACCGCCCGACAGCCTCATTCCCTATGATGAGATTGTGCAGGATTGCCTGCGCGGCGTGGTGCGCCGCGTCCTCGGCGACGTGCTGGCTGGCGGCGGCCTGCCCGGCAGCCACCATTTCTTCATCGCCTTCCGCACCCGTTTTCCGGGCGTCGACATGCCGAAGCACCTGCTCGAACGCTACCCCGAGGAAATGACCATCGTCATCCAGCATCGCTATTGGGATCTGGCCGTCGAGGACGAGCATTTCGAAGTCGGCCTCACCTTCAACCAGGTGCCGGCCAAGCTGTCGATTCCCTATCGGGCGATTTCGGGCTTCGTCGATCCGGCGGTGAACTTCGCCCTGCAATTCCTCGTTTCCATGCCGGAACTGCCCGAGCCGACCGAGCCGCCGGCACCCCCGACACCGGATATCGCCACCGAGCCAGGGTCGAACGTGGTCAGTTTTGATTTCAAGCGAAAGAAATAACATGCGTACCGAAACCGACAGCATCGGCCCGATCGACGTGCCGGACGACGCCTATTGGGGCGCCCAGACCGAACGTTCGAAAGAAAATTTCCCCATCGGCGACGGCGGCTCCGGCGAACGGGTGCCGATCGCCGTCGTTCATGCGCTGGCGCTGGTGAAGTGGGCGGCGGCGCGCGTCAACCGCAACCATGGTCTCGATCCCAAGCTGGCCGACGCCATCGAGGCGGCCGCCGAGGAAGTGGTGTCCGGCCGCTTCGACGACCAGTTTCCCCTCGTCATCTGGCAGACGGGGTCGGGCACGCAAAGCAACATGAACGTGAACGAGGTGATCGCCGGCCGCGCCAACGAAATGCTGGCGGGGAAGCGCGGCGGCAAAAGCCCCGTCCATCCGAACGACCATGTCAATCGCGGCCAAAGCTCGAACGACAGCTTCCCGACGGCGATGCACATCGCCACCGCGCTCGAACTGAAAGCGCGCCTGATCCCGGCGCTTCGCGATCTCGCCGCCGCCTTCCGCCGGCACGAGGCCGAGTGGAACGGCATCGTCAAGATCGGCCGCACCCATCTGATGGACGCGACGCCCTTGACGCTGGGGCAGGAAATGTCGGGCTTTGCCCAGATTCTGGAAGATGGCGTCGAGCGGGTGAAGGGTGTGTGGCCACGGCTGAAAATGCTGGCGCAGGGCGGCACCGCCGTCGGCACCGGGCTGAACGCGCCCGCCGGCTTCGGCGCGGCCTTCGCCGCGGCGCTGCGCGACATCACCGACGATGTGCCCTGGGAAACCGCCCCCAACAAGTTCGAGGCGCTGGGGACGCACGACACCATGGTGGAAGTGGCCGGCGTGCTGACGACCATTGCCACCGGGCTGATGAAGATCGGCAACGACATCCGCCTGCTGGGGTCCGGCCCGCGCGCCGGGCTTGGCGAACTGAACCTGCCGGCGAACGAGCCGGGAAGCTCGATCATGCCGGGGAAGGTCAACCCCACCCAGTGCGAGGCGCTGACCATGGTGTGCGCGCAGGCCATCGGCAACAGCCAGGCGGTGGTGGTCGGCGGGATGCAGGGGCATCTGCAGCTGAACGTCTTCAAGCCGATGATCGCCCATAATGTGCTGCGTTCCATCCGCCTGCTGGCCGACGCCGCCAACAGTTTCCGCGAGCGTTGCGTCGAGGGGATGCAGCCCAACCGCGAGCGCATCGCCGACCTTGTCGAGCGCTCGTTGATGCTGGTGACGGCGCTGGCGCCGGCCATCGGCTATGACAAGGCCGCCGACATCGCCAAGCTTGCCCACAAGGAAGGCTCGACCCTTCTCGAAGCCGGGTTGAAGCTTGGCCATGTGACGGAAGAGGAGTTCCGCCGGCTGGTGCGCCCGGAACAGATGATCCACGGCGGCTGAGATCGCGACGCGGCGCATGCAGTCTGCAAGCCATCGTCTCGGGCTGTTGCTGGTGCTGTCCAGCCCTTCGGGGGCGGGGAAAACCACCATGACCCGGCGGCTGCTGGCCGAGGACCAGGGCATCCGTCTTTCGGTGTCGGCGACGACGCGGCCGCCGCGCGCCGGCGAGGTGGACGGCCGCGACTATCATTTCGTCAGCGCCGCGCGCTTCGATGCCATGGTGGCCGCAGGCGCCTTTCTCGAATGGGCGGAAGTGTTCGGCAACCGCTACGGCACGCCGGCGGCGGCGGTCGCCGAGGCGCAGCGGCAGGGCCACGACGTGCTGTTCGACATCGACTGGCAGGGCGCCCGGCAGATCCGCGAGGCCAGGGGCGACGACGCGCCGGTGTCGATCTTCCTGCTGCCGCCCGACATGAAGGAACTGGAGCGGCGCCTGCACGCGCGCGCCGCCGACAGCGACGAAGTGATCCGGCGCCGCATGGAGCGGGCGGCCGAGGAAGTGCGGCACTGGGCCGAATATGATTATGTGCTGGTGAACGACGACCCCGACCATTGCCTGGCGGCGATCCGTTCGATCCTCGTCGCCGAGCGGCTGCGGCGCCGGCGCCAGCCCGGTCTCGGCGCCATGGTGGAAGGGATCCTTGCCAGCCGCTGAGCGCTCGCTTCATGCGGGCGGACGAGAATGGAGGTGCAATGCGTCGGCCTCATGGCCTGGTGATGGCATCCATGGTGCTGGCGGCGCTGTCTGGCCTCGTCCCAGGGATGGCGGCGGCGCAATCGGCGAAGGATGTCGGCAGGGCCGCAAAGGATGTCGCCGTTGCGCCGCTTCGCGACACCAATCTTGTAAAAGAGGCGATTCCGCCGCTGCTGCTGCAAAGCTCGGCCGATCCCTATTCGCTGACGGGAATCCGCAGTTGCGCCCAGTTCGCGCGCGCCATCGGCGCCCTCGACAAGGTGCTGGGGCCGGATGTGGACCGTTTGCAGCCGAAGGATGGCAAGTCGCGCGGCGAACTGGCGCTCGACCTTGGCGAGGAGCTGGCGCTTGGCTTTATTCCCTTTCGCGGCATCATCCGCCGCCTGTCCGGCGCCGAAGCGCGGGCGCGCAAGGCGCGGGCGGCCATCTACGCCGGGGGCCTGCGCCGCGCCTATCTGAAAGGCACGGCGCGCGCCCGCGGCTGCAAGCTCTAGCTAGAGCGAGCGGCCGATCAGTTCGCGCATGATTTCCGAGGTGCCGCCGAAAATCCGCGTCACCCGGGCGTCGCGCCACAGCCGGGCGATGCTATATTCGTTCATGTAGCCGGCGCCGCCATGGAGTTGCAGCGCCGCGTCGACGATTTCCCATTGCAGTTCGGTGTGCCACAATTTGGCCGCCGCCCCTTCATAGGCGTCGAGTTCGCCTTCGATGTGGCGTTTGATGCAATGGTCTAGATGCGCCCAGCCCACCTGCAATTTCGCTTTCAGCCCGGCGAGGACGAAGCGGCTGTTCTGGAAATCCAGCACCGATTTGCCGAACGCCTTGCGCGCGCGGGTGAAGTTCACCGCCTCGTCGAAGGCGCGCTGGGCGCCGCCCATCGAGGAAATGGCAATGGACAGACGCTCTTGCGGCAACTGGCTCATCAGATAGAGGAAGCCCTGATTTTCGGCGCCAAGGCGGTTCGACACCGGCACCCGGCAATTCTCGAAGAACAGTTCCGAGGTATCGGCGGAATGCTGGCCGATCTTGTCGAGGTTGCGGCCCCTGGCGAATCCGGGCGTGCCGGCCTCGACCAGAATGAGGCTGATGCCCCTGGCGCCGGCCTCGTGGTCGGTCTTGGCGACGACGATGACGAGGTCGGCCAGCTGGCCGTTGGTGATATAGGTCTTGGAGCCGTTCAGCGCATAATGGTCGCCGTCGCGCTTCGCCGTGGTGCGGATGCCTTGAAGGTCGGAGCCGGCGCCCGGCTCGGTCATGGCGATGGCGACGATGCATTCGCCGCGGATCATCTTCGGCAGGATGGCCTGCTTCTGCGCCTCCGAACCATAGTTCAGAATATAGTCGGCGGCGATGTCGGACTGGAGGGTGATTCCGGCCGACGAGCCGGAATAGCCCAGTTCCTCGCCGACGACGGCGTTGTAGCGGAAATCAAGGCCGAGGCCGCCATATTGTTCGGGCATGGTCGGGCAGAGCAGGCCGGCTTCGCCGCAGGCCAGCCAGAATTCGCGCGAGACGATGCCGTCCGCTTCAAAACGGTCGAGGTTCGGGAGCAGATGCCTGTCGAAGAATTTCCGCACCTGGTCGCGGAAGGCGTTCTGTTCGTCGTCGAAAATGGCGCGGCGGCTGATGTCGAGCATTGGCGATTCTTCCTGCCAGGAGAGTCGATGCCGCATCCTACAGCGTTTCCGCCCCGCAAGAGAGAGGAGGGGATGTCTCCCGCCCCGGTCGCCTTCAGGGCGCCGTCACCGGCTCCAGTTTCTCGGCCAGGATGGTGAGGCCCTTTTCCGACACCTCGGCGAAGCCGCCTTCGATCCGCAGGCGCTGCGGCGCGCCGCCCGCCGTTTCATAAATGGCCAGTTCGCCGGGGCGGATGGTGCTCATGAAGGGCGCGTGGCCGGCAAGGACGCTAAATTCGCCCTCGGTGCCGGGCACCACCACCATATGGACTTCGCCCGAACGCACCAGGCGCTCGGGCGAGACCAGTTCGAAGTGCAGTCCGGCCATCAGGCGGCCTCGGCCGCCAGGCGCTGCGCCTTTTCGACGGCCTGCTCGATGGTGCCGACCATGTAGAAGGCGGCTTCCGGCAGATGGTCGTAGTCGCCGGCGACGATGGCCTTGAAGCCCTTGATGGTGTCTTCCAGCTGCACGAAGA